>JAYVRC010000032.1:0-3080 GCA_043776615.1 Sphingobacteriia bacterium | reverse complement strand
TATCCATGGGTATAAACTATACCCGTTATAAGTTGAGTAATTACGCTATCGATCCTGTAAACCTCCCTGGTTTAGACAATGGATTTGTAAATAATTTAAACTTTAGAATTGCTTTACAACGTTCATCTATAGATCAACCTACATTTCCCAAATCAGGCTCTAACTTTTTAGCTAGTTTACAAATTACGCCGCCCTTTTCTTTAATCGATAAAAGTATCAATCCTGCAGATAATCCATATAAATGGATTGAATACCATAAATGGCGATTTAATGCTGAATGGTTTGTGCCATTGGGAAAGCCACATGGAGAAGATAAGAACAAACAATTTGTAATGCGCTTTGCTGCAAAATTTGGTTTCTTAGGCAGGTTTAATACAGATTTAAAAGTATCTCCTTTCGAACGTTTCCAGGTGGGTGATGCAGGACTTAGTAATCAGTTTGCGTTATTAGGATTTGATATTATTGCTCACAGAGGTTATCCTGTTTACGATAATTCGAATCCTAGAATCAATCCAGACCAACAAAGGGCCAGTCAGTATTTTACCATTTTTAATAAGTATACCATGGAAATGCGTTACCCACTCAGCCTAAATCCGAGTAGTACCATTTTTGCATTGGCATTTTTTGAAGCAGCCAATGGTTGGTATTCGATGAAAGATTATAATCCATTTCAACTGAGAAGGTCTGTGGGAGTTGGCATGCGATTCTTTTTACCAATGTTTGGGCTGCTCGGATTTGATTATGGCATAGGATTGGATAGGTTTAATGGAAACAACTCCATGAAGGACGCAGCTCGCTTTACCTTTATGCTAGGTTTTGAACCAGAATAATCAACCACTTAACATGATTTTTATGCAAAAAACGATCTTTTTACTACTCATTACAGCTTGTTGCTCTTTCAATGCTATTGCTCAACAACGCTATGCGATTATTGATACCAAATACATTTTGAGTAAGATACCTGAGTATAAAGACGCTGATAAAAAGCTGCAGTTAGTAGGCGAACAATGGCAAAAAGAAATTGATGATAAACAAGCCATTCTCGATAAAATGTACAAAAATTACGAAGCAGAGCAGTTTATGCTTACCGATGATTTAAAGAAGAAAAGAGAAGATGAGCTATTTGTAAAAGAAAAAGAACTTAGAGAATTGCAGAAAAAGCGTTTTGGCTACGAGGGCGATTTGTTTAAAGAACGCCAAAGACTGGTTAAACCCATACAGGATAAGGTATATAATGCCATTCAAAAAATAGCAATTGCTCGATTTTATGATTTTGTACTGGATAAAAGTGAAGGAATTACCGTTATATTTGCCGACCCTAAACTCGACAAGAGCGATGAAGTGCTAAGAGAAATGGGTATTAAAAATTAGTCAATAAACAAAAAACAATAAATTTCATTACAATGAAAAAAATTCTATTCGTGTGTGTGGCATTTGCATTGGCTTTGCTTTTCACCAACAGTGCTAGTGCACAGAATACCAAAATTGGTTATTTTGATGAGCAAGCTGCTCTTTCTTTATTTCCAGGAATTGGTAAAATTGATACTTTAATGCAAAGTTATCGCATCGATTCTTTACAAGAAGAGTATAAATATTCAGTGGGCGATTTTCAACGTAGAGATAGCATCTTTAAAAAAGATTCTGCTACAATGCCTGCTAAAGCTAGAGAAATTGCTACAAAAGAATTACTCCAATTGCGTTATAAATTGGTAAACTGGCAACAATACCAGCAACAAATGGAAGAAGGAAAATACGAGCAATTAGTAAACCCTTATAGAATAAAAATTGCTGAAGCATTAGCATCTATTGTAGCTGATCAGAAATACACTATTGTTTTAAAAGCAGAATCTATATCTCCTTATGTTCAACCAAATTTATTAGATAACCTTACTATTAGAGTGGCGCAGAAATTAAAACTGCCGTTGCCTAAAGAAATTGAAGATGCTTGGAGAATAGCTTCTGGTGGTGGGCCTGCTCCTGCAAATAAACCAGCTTTTAAACCAGCAGGTAAAGGATAAATACCAAAAAAATATATTTAAAAAGACCCGTCTTAAATGGTGGGTCTTTTTTTGTGCTTTACCTTTAAGCCATGCCAGATAAAAAAAGCCCAATAGGAGTATTTGATAGTGGATATGGTGGACTTACCATATTAAACAATTTGGTACATGCATTGCCCGAATATGATTACCTATACTTAGGCGATAATGCCAGAGCTCCTTATGGTACCAGATCCTTTGATACTGTTTATGAATATACATGGGAAGCCGTTCAATGGTTCTTTAAAAATGGATGTGAGTTGGTAATATTAGCATGCAATACTGCTTCCGCAAAAGCACTAAGAAATATTCAACAGAAAAATTTGCCAACTCTTTATCCAAATAAAAGAGTACTAGGGGTAATCAGACCAACAGCAGAAGTAATTGGCAACTATTCTTCCACCAATAATATTGGTGTATTAGCTACAAATGGAACAGTAGAAAGCCAAAGTTATTTATTAGAAATTGCCCACTTTTTTCCTGATATAAATGTTTACCAAGAAGCTTGCCCTATTTGGGTTTCTTTGGTAGAAAATAAAGAATACAATAGTTCTGGAGCCGATTATTTTATTAAACAACATTTAGATCGTTTATTCAAAAAATCTCCTCAGATCGACACAATTTTACTTGCTTGTACCCATTATCCGTTGCTATTACCTAAAATTCTTCAATTTGTACAACCAGGTGTTAAAATCATTTCACAGGGTGAAATTGTTGCCAATAGCCTTAAAGAATACCTCAATCGACACCCCGAAATTGCATCAAAATGTGCTCAAAATAGTCAGATTCGTTTCTGCACAACCGATTCAACCAAAGATTTTGATGAAAATGGGGCAATTTTCTTCGGAAAATCCATTAAATCGGAGCATATTCTGTTGGGTCATTAAGTTTTTTTTCCTAATTTTGCCGTCCTTTCACAAGCGGCGGTATGGTGACTGAAGCAATTGAAAAGAAACTTTATTTTAGGGTTAGTAAAAAAATACATCAATGAAACGTACATTCCAACCACATAAGCGTCGTAGAAAAACCGTACACGGTTTCCGT
>JAYVRC010000031.1:0-3081 GCA_043776615.1 Sphingobacteriia bacterium | reverse complement strand
TACAATTTTTTAAAGTAACAATTGGAATGAACAAAACTGCTATTAGATTAATATCATGGTACGTTTGCTTTTTTTTAATGTCTATTAATGCACAATCACAAGAAAAAAAAGTAGCAAATGAATTATTGAAAGACTCAGTAAAAGTGAATGAATTACTTAAATTGAGTAAAGATAATTTTAGTGAAGCACCTGAAAAATCAATCATCTACGCTACTGAAGCTATTAAAATTTCTGAACAAATACACTTTGATAAAGGCAAAGCTCTGGGTTTAAAAAATACAGGCATTGCTTACTATTATCAAGGTAATTACCTTGCTGCACTTGAGTTTTGGGAAAAATCTCTTACAACTTTCGAAAAAATGAATGATGAAGTTGGTGTTTCCAATTTGCTCAATAATATTGGGGCTGTTTATTTTAATAGAGGCGATGATGCCAAGGCTTTAGATTATTATTTGAGATCTTTAAAATTAGCAGAACATTCAAAAGATAAACTAAGAATATTAACTGCCATGAATAATATTGGTGGCGTTTATTTCAACAAAACTGCCACTCACGATAAAGCATTGTTTTATTTTTTAAAAGCTTTACCGCTTAGTGAAGAATTAAAAGATAGTGAAGCAATAGGCACAACATCTGTAAATCTTGGCGAAATATATTATGCAAAAAATCAAGATTCTTTAGCTCTCTTTTATTATAATAAATCATTAACGGCTTTCAATAATTCAGAAAGTAGCCCATACTCTTATAATGCAATTGGTAAAGTATATACACGTCAAAAAAAGTTTGATTTAGCTATCAATTATCACAATAAAGCAGAGGCAATTGCTACAAAACTAAATGGCGAAATAGATATTGTACAATCCTATTTAGGTTTGGCTAATGCTTATGCAGAAAGCAAAAATTTTAAAGCAGCAATTGAATATTTTACTAAAGCAGAATCAAAAGCATTAAAATATCCGTACGAAGAAAAAAATATTTTTTTAGGGTTATCCAAACTCTATAATCAACTAGGAAATTTTAAACAGGCTTACGTTTATCAAGAAAAATATGCTAACGTAAAAGATACCTTGTACAATTTAGAAACAGATAAAAAATTAGGTAGTCTTCAGTTCGATTTTGAAATAACCAAAAAGCAAGGCGAAATTAATTTACTTACCAAAGACAAAGAGCTGCAAGAGGTGGATTTAAAGCGTCAAAAATTTGCTAAGAATGCTTTTTTAGTTGGTTTATTTTTAATTTTAATTATTGCCATAATTACTTATCGCAACTATTTAAGAAAAGTTAAAACCAACAAAATATTAGATAAACAAAAAGATGAAATTGAAGGGCTGCTATTAAATATTTTACCTCCAGAAGTTGCCAAAGAATTACAAACTACAGGACTTGCACTACCAAAGCATTATGATAAAGTTTCTGTTTTATTTAGTGATTTTAAAGGATTTACAAGCCATGCAGAAAAAATGAGCCCTGAAGAGTTGGTACAAGAATTAAATGCCTGTTTTATTGCCTTTGATAATATTATAGGTAAATACAATTTAGAAAAAATAAAAACTATTGGAGATGCATATATGTGTGCAGGAGGAATTCCAATAGAAAGAGAAGGGCATGTTTTAAATATGATAAAAGCTAGTTTAGAGATGCAAGAATGGATTACAGAAAATAATTTACATAAATCAAACAATAATTTACCACCTTGGGATTTAAGGATTGGTATTCATGTTGGTCCTGTTGTTGCAGGAGTAGTGGGCAAAAAGAAATATGCCTATGATATTTGGGGTAGTACAGTAAACATTGCAAGCCGAATGGAAAGTAATGGCGAACCTGGTAAAGTAAATATTTCTGCATCTACTTTCGAACTAATAAAAGATCAGTATCATTGCTCTCACAGAGGAAAAATTTATGCAAAAAATGTTGGCGATATAGATATGTATTTTGTGGATAGAGAAAATTAAAAAACGCTGCAAATTTTAGTTTACAGCGTTTTGTGCTTTTAAAAGCGGACCGGACGGGTCATCACATTTATTTCAAAACCCTTGCGAGAGTAAGGCTTCCTTAAAAAGTTGACGAGGATTGGCTATTTTTTGGTTGTTTTTAGTATTAGTAAGGCTTCCTCTAATAGTTCGATGGCTTCCTTTTTTTTGGTTGTTTTTACTTTTGCTTTCTTATAGCCACTGCCTAGCATAAGCCAGTTGAGGCTATAATTGTATTGGGTGGCTAAGCCGACAATCATTTGTAGGCTGGGCCATCTTCGTTTGGCGTACTTCATATCGCTAAGCATTTGCTTCTTCTCTCCTAGCGATTCCATTACTTCGGCATTGGTAGTTGGTAAAAACGAGGAACTTGCCTGTATATCATTGATGGCTTCTAATACCCTATCCCGTATGCTGTCTTTTATTGGTATTTGTTTTGGCATTAATTAGTTTTAGTTTCTCAATTTTAAAAAAGCTAAATCCTATTACTTTTCTTCAGTCAGCTTAGTTAACAATGAATCACTCAATTTTCTTTCTTCGTCCATAGCTTTCATTATAGAATCCATTCTTTCATTTAAAAGTCTAATTTTTGAGCTGTCGTGTGAAAGCTTTAATAATGCAAATGTTGAATTCCAATGGTCAGAAAGAGATTCTTGCAATAATTCACTATTTCTTAATTCTTGTTTTAATTCTGTTTTTGCGTTTGTGCAATTGGTTAAGCTAATCACACAAGCAAGTGCTATTATTCTTTTCATTTTTACTTATTTAATTCAGCTAAAAATAAGCTTACCAATTTTTGAAGCCTATCGTTATTTTTCTTTGGCACATCAATATCTGCATATGTTGAAGTCATATATTTCCGTACACTATTTAAAGTGTATGTAGATAAAGCCAGCAATGTTTCTTTAGAAATTTTGTACTGATGATCGCAATAATCTTTAGAAAACGAACGCCCCGAAGCACTAGTGTAAGTTTGTAAACCAGTAGAATAAGCATAAACGGTAGAATCGTTTTGTAGCAAAAACATCATTATATTGTTATCGCCTACAGTACCTACTCCTATACCATAAGTGGCTACATTTATAAAGTAGGTAGTATCTACCGACCTTAT
>JAYVRC010000030.1:0-3088 GCA_043776615.1 Sphingobacteriia bacterium | reverse complement strand
CATCCAATTTATTATGTGGTATGGCAATCAGCTCAACATCTTCTTCAGCAATTGCTTTAATTTCACTTTTTTTAGCTTCTATGCAACAGCTATAAGCCATTGAACAACTTTCATTATTAGACAAATAATAAAGCAGCAACTCTTTGCCGTTTTCATCTTTGCGCAACACTTTAATGGTGCCTTTCAAAATCAATGGCATATAACGAATATACTTACCGTAATCCATAATTAATTCACCCTCCTTAAATTGTCTTAGTTCCCCAAACTGATACATTTCTGTAATAAGGGCTGGTTCAAAAATTGAGTCGAAAGGCTTTATACTTTTATTCATTATTAAAAATCATCATTAATAACGAAGTTATAAAGAACCATGTTCACTTTGTTTATTTAATTAATTAACGAAATATATAATCAACCCCAGTTACTTGTGATAGTAGGGTTTCTGGGGCATCCAGTATTATTGCATTCTTTTCAGGCATTGGCGTTACAGGTGAATTGTTTTTTAAGTATGCTAACATAGTGCCGTGCAAGGTATAGGGCGTATTTTGGGAATGCTTAACGTTACGAATTCTACACAACATATCTAATGGATCTCCATCTCTTTCACAAGCAGAAATAGTATAAAATTTTTCAGGATCCAATAATGCATTACCTACTTTAACTTCTTTTACACGATTACCTTTTGCTGCAAATGCCTCAAACTGTAACTTCATTCCTTTAAACTTTATTAACCATCCGCCAAAACGTTCTACTGCATCTTTTGCAAATACATTATTCAATTCTTTTTCTAACCATTCAGTTAGTTGTTTGCCCGTTACAACTCCTGTTCTTATAGTACTGTCAACAGGTAGCATATCATAAATAAAACCTGCTGTAATAGGAATATGGCCGGTAGAATCTTTAGTAGTTCTTGGAGGACAAAATCTAAACCCATTTGATAATACAATATCAGTTTCTGGCAACTTCCATTTAAGCGCATTTAATATAAGCGTGTCAATAGGATTTTCTACTACAAAATACCTAAACAGTGGTATGGTACTGTAGCCTACTATTTTATAAATTTCTTTTGAAAAGGGTTGTTCAAACTTATTTATTAATGTAGTAATTTTTTTGTCAGCCTGATATTTAGCAGCATTGATCTCTTCCAATGCATAAGTATCATTTACTAATTTTTCTTTTTTAAAACCAAGTTTTAGTTTACCAACAAAAGAACCAAAAGCACCTGGTTCTACTACTTTTGCATATTTACATTTAATTGGTTTTCTAACTCTTTCATGTGTATCCCCACCTAATATATAATCTACCCCTTCGCATACTGGCTGATTAGCCAAATGAAGTTGTTGCGATAATCCAAGATGAGCAATAATTAATACTGCAGCGCATTGTTCTTGATTTCTTAACACATCTACATAATGTGCTAAATTCTCTTCGGGTTTAGTATAGATGATTCCTTTGCTATAATTAGGAGATTGCCGAAGTGGGACCAAAGGATCGGTATATCCAATAAACCCAATTTTTATCCCATTAGTATGCCAAATATGGTAGGGTGGAAATATCAATTCACCTTTAACACCATCGCCTAAATCATGATACATATTGGCACAAACCTTTGGTGCATTTAAAGAGCCCAATAAAGTTTGCATAGCTTTCTTATAATAAACTACTTCCCAATTACCAGGTAAATAAAGATCATAATTTAAAGCATTCAAAATAGGAACCATTGCCTTTCCAAAAGTTTTTACAGACAACTCACTTCCCTGAAACATGTCTCCCGTATCAATCAAAAAACTATTAGGATTATTTTCCTTTTCTTTTTCTAAATAACTTGCCAAATGTGCATAGCCCCCTGTTTTTCTAAATACTGATTTTCCATTTTCCCAAAATAATTCATCATGAGGATGTACCTGACAATGTACATCTGTAGTCTATAATATAGTAAGGGTAATAGCTTCATTAGCATCATTAATTGTGGCATTGAAATTTGCAGCGGATAAATCATTTATGCAAGTTGCAGCAACAATACCAACACCTCCTAAAGCACTAATTTGCTGAATGAATTTTCTTCTGTTATTTAACATAGAATTATTTTATTTTTTTGTAGCAGCTGCAATAGGTTTAAAAGGCCCGTACTTATGTTGTTTTTCTGAAAATGAATCAGCGTATGGTCCGAAAGGATGATCAATTGGTTTTTTAGTAATGTCGGGCCAATCTTTTGGAACTGCAATATGAGGCCTTGATTGGGAAAGTACATAAGCCGAAACATCCCAAGCTTCCTCATCTGAAAGTTGCGGAGTTTCATGGGTTACACCCTGTGGCATATTGTACTTTATATATTTTGCAAAATTGGAAATTCTGAAGAGACCAGCTCCATCATTAAAACTATGTTTACCCCATAATGGAGGATAAGTATATTCATTTTTACCTGCATTTAATAACCCTTCACCATTGGGTTGATGACAACTTTGACATTTGGTTTGATATATTTTTTCTCCTTTAACAGATTCGGCGGCTCTATTTAAAAAAGTAAGTTCTTTCAACCCAGATCCATTTGCTTTTTGCCCTTTTGCTACATTTGATCCAATATGCTTGATGTATGCTACAATTGCTTGCATTTCTTTGCTAGAATTATCCAATGGTTTTCCATTTAAACTTCTTTCAAAACAATCATTCACTCTCTTATAAATATTTTCAATGGAGCCGCTTCTAGCCCTGAACTTTGGATAAGTAGAAGCAACGGAACCATAGTTGTTTCCATATACCATTGTTCCAGCAAGTAAATGACAATTCTGGCAATTTTGTCCGTTTGAAATTTGCAAAACAGATCCATTTGGACCCAAGTATTTTGAAGTATGAGCTATCAATTCCCTGCCATAATAAACTTGATCTTTCAAATTAAGATTGGCTATTTCATCCATTGCTTTAGGATGCCAATATTCAACTACTTTTTCTGTAGAATTTATTTTTTTATTTTCAGCATCAGTAAATGCAGTAGTACTTGTTATTTTATTGAATGACTTAAACCAACTGGAAATTGTATCAATATTATATATGACCAATGGCAACAACAATATAAATACAATCAGCACTA
>JAYVRC010000029.1:0-3097 GCA_043776615.1 Sphingobacteriia bacterium | reverse complement strand
TTATTTTTTTATTGACTATTTCGCTAGTTTTTTCTTTTATTATAACTCAATATGGAGTATTACCTGGGGTATTAATTTTATTGGCTTTAATAGGACTACCTATAATATTCGGGTTGGTATTTTACCCGAAATTTGGTATTCTATTTTATTTATTCTTGGCATACGTTATTATGTTTGTTGGTAAATTCGGAATTGATTTTCCTTTAGGCACCCTAATGGATGCTATGATAGTACTTTTTGTTTTGGGGTTGTTCATACAAAAAAAACGAAAAAAAGAATGGCATATTTTTAACGGGCCTATAAGTATAGTAGTATTAATATGGATTAGTTACAATTTGTTAGAAGTAATTAATCCTGCTGCTGAATCTCGCTTAGCTTGGGTTTATACTGTAAGAACAGTAGCAGTTATCATGTTAATGTACTTTATTTTTATTTATAATATTCGCACTAAAGAATTCGTTATTCAAATTTTTAAATTATGGCTAGCATTATCTTTTTTTGCAGCTTTATATGGATTAAAGCAACAATTCATTGGCTTCACGGATTTTGAAGAAAAATACTTGAATTCTGATCCAAATATTAAACAACTGTTATTTATTGGTGGACAATGGAGAAAGTTTTCCATATTTACAGACCCAGTTGCTTTTTCTTATAATATGGTAGTAAGTAGTTTACTTTGTATTGGCTTAATGACTGGACCAATAAAAACTTATAAAAAAGCATTATTGGGAATTTGTGCTGCAACCTGTTTATTTTCCATGCTTTACTCAGGCACAAGAGGTGCATTTGTTTTACCACCAATTGCCATGGTAATGTTTGCTATTTTAAGGTTTAATAAGAAGGTATTTTTTATGGGCATTATAGGGGCAATGTTTATGGCCTTTTTAGTATTCATGCCTACTTCAAATCAAGCTATTAATAGATTTCAATCTGCCTTTAATCCTTCTGACGATGCGTCTTTTAATGTTAGAAAAATCAATCAAAAAAGAATTCAACCTTATATACTATCTCACCCTATGGGAGGTGGGTTAGGGGCAACTGGTATGTGGGGACAAAGATTTGCTCCACAATCATTTTTAGCTAAATTTCCTCCTGATAGTGGATATGTAAGAGTAGCTGTGGAAATGGGATGGATTGGCCTTTTGCTTTTTTGTATACTGATGTTTACTATTCTAAGGGTTGGGATAATCAATTATTATTCAATAAAAGATCCGTCCTTAAAATCTTTTAGCCTTTCTTTAGTATTAATAGTTTTTGCATTTAATATTGGCAACTATCCCCAAGAAGCACTAGTACAATTTCCATCTAATGTTTATTTTTATCTTGTTACAGCACTAATGGTAGTTGTAAAAAGAATAGATGATCAGCAACAAAAAGAAATTAACTTAATAAAATTTGCAATATGATAAATGGACGAGATATTATTGTTGTTGGTCAACAACCTTGGGATGTTGAAATTGGTAGTAATTGTAAAAATATTGCTTTAGAATTTAGTAAAAATAATCGAGTTTTGTATGTGAATTCTCCACTTGACAGAATAACATTAATTAAAAGTAAAAATGTTCCATCAATTCAAAAAAGGATTAAAGTAATTAAAAGGAAAGAAAATAGCCTTGTAGAAATTGAAAATAATTTGTGGAATCTTTATCCAAATAGATTAATTGAGTCGATTAATTGGATAAGCAATCAAAGAATATTTGATTTTTTTAATCATCAAAATAATATAAAACTAGCAAAGTGTATAAAGGAAGCAATTGCTCAATTAGGTTTTACAAATATCATCTTATTCAATGACAACGATATTTTCAGGTGTTTTTATTTGAAAGAAATGCTTCAGCCAAAAACAAGTATTTACTATTGTAGGGATTATATGCTTTCGGTAGACTACTGGAAAAAGCATGGTGAAAAATTAGAACCTGAATTGATTTCGAAAAATAATATTTGTTTGGCAAACTCTTCTTATTTGGCTGATTATTGTAAACAGTATAATCCTAATTCTTATAATATTGGACAAGGTTGTGACATTGATGAATTTTCGAACCTTAATGATGAAACAAACCCTAAAGATGTACAACTCTTAAATAAACCTATTATAGGTTATGTAGGAGCACTGATTGGGTTACGATTAAATATTTCGATATTACTTGGAATTGCAAAAACTAAACCAAGTTGGAGTATTGTTTTAGTTGGCCCTGAAGATCAAGCTTTCAAAGAAAGCGAGCTTCATCTTATGAGTAATGTATATTTTTTAGGATCAAAGCCGCCAAACGAATTGCCTAGTTATATCAATTCATTTGATGTATGTATTAATCCACAAATACTTAGTCAAGTTACTATTGGTAATTACCCTCGAAAAATAGATGAATATCTTGCAATGGGTAAACCGGTTGTTGCCACCAAAACTCCTTTTATGGAGGAAGTTTTTAATGAGTTTACCTACCTTGGGCAAACATCCGAAGATTATGTTTTTTTAATTAATAAAGCATTGAATGAGAATAATCAAGATCTAATTAAAGCACGAAAAGTATTTGCTGCGACCCATTCTTGGGAGAACAATGTAGTAAAAATTTATGATCGGATCAACCAGTTTGAAAAAATGAATAATATTTAAAATAAAAATTTATTAATATTTTCATTATAATCTTGAATTAATAATGATTGGAACTATTTATAAAAAAATCAATAGCAAGCATTTTTTTTCTTTCATAGGAAATATTTCTATGTCTGTTTTATCGATGATTATAGTTGCAATACTTTTTAGGTCGATGGCTAAGGAAGACATTGGATATTGGTTTTTTTTCCAAACTTTGTTTGTATTGCTGGATACTTTTAGATCTGGTTTTTTACAAATTGCTTTAATAACATTTTATACTGGAGCTGAAAAAAAAAGGGCAAATGAAGTAATCGGGTCTATTTGGTTTTTAGCAATTTGTATTACCGTAATTCTTGTGTTGGCAAATGTAGCACTATTACCTTTCATAAATAATTTTACCAATGTTGCTTTTGTTGTTACCATTCAGTGGTTTGGTCTTACTTTTTTGGCAACCTTACCTTCAAATATTGCTTCCTGGATTTTACAAGCCGATCAACGGTTCGA
>JAYVRC010000028.1:0-3101 GCA_043776615.1 Sphingobacteriia bacterium | reverse complement strand
ACAATGGAGTGGCAGGTGGTAATAATCAAGGAATAAAAAGAGCGTTGGAAGAAGGATGCGAATACATTATTTTAATAAACAACGATACTGAATTTGAACCAACTTTATTTTCTAAGCTTTATGAAATCTCAAAAAAGACCGGGTATAGTGTGATTGTTCCTAAAATGATGTATTACAGTGAACCTGATATCTTGTGGTTTGCCGGCGGTAGTTTTAATAAAAGAATGGGGTATATGAATT
This sequence comes from Sphingobacteriia bacterium, assembly GCA_043776615.1. Classification (GTDB taxonomy): domain Bacteria; phylum Bacteroidota; class Bacteroidia; order Chitinophagales; family Chitinophagaceae; genus Sediminibacterium. Next base: position 2,861 of record JAYVRC010000028.1, on the reverse strand, counting down.
ATCATATAGGCATGGGCGAAAAAGATATGAATCAATATGGCGACCGGCTTATTACTTACGCACCAACATGCTGTGCTTTAATACATAAATCTGTATTTGAAGATATAGGTTTGATGGATGAAAAATACTTTGTCTACTTTGATGACACAGATTTTTGGTTTCGCATGTTAAAAGATGGCAGGCATAAAATGTTTTATTTTAGCGATGTACATTTTTTTCATAAAGTAGGAAGTTTAACAAAATCAAAAAAAGGAACAAGAGATAAGTTTACTTTTGGTAATTTTACAATTAAGTATAGTACAAGAAATAGGGTGTATTATTTACGAAAACAAAAAACTTTATCTGCATACTTGAATATAGCATGGTTTTGGTTTAGAATAAATCTCCGATTTTTTTTTAGTGGAAAGTATTCCGTTAATTTTAAAACATGGCTATTAATTCAGCAATCTATTTTGGAAGGAATAAAAATTTAAATTTATGAATAAGTTAAATGTCTTTTTTTTGCCTCTTTTTTTAAGCTTAATTATTGTTTGTAATAATGAAAGCAATAAAGGAACAAGCACTGAATCTAGCTCAACAGTTAGTAATAGTTCAAGCACTTCATCTGGCACTACAACTGACAATGCAAATAATGCAACAACGGTAGAACCCAATAAAAGTGAAACGAGTACTTCAAATAGTTCGAATACTCAAAAATCACATGAAGAGACTAAGCAAGAAACAACAAAAACATCTTCTTCGCATACCATAAATCCGAATTATCTATTTGGATTTAATACGGCTAATGCATTTGAAGTATTATCTGCAAAAGATAGGGATAATGTAAAACTGGTATCAGATGTCAGTCCTTCTATATTAAGGTTTCCCGGAGGAACTATAGCAAACTATTACCACGTTACAGGTTCAGGATATGGTTTTAGAGAAGAGGATGTTCAAAAGTATGAACATAAAATGATGAATAAAAAAGTACAAGGAGTAGAAACGGGCAATAACTATATCTATGACTTTATTGATTTTGCAAAAGCTGCTAAGGTGAAGGATGTAATATATGTAGCCAATCTTTTAAGTGCAGATTATAATGAAACAGAAACTGCTATAGATATTTTACAAAATGGTGGTTTAAATGTGGTTGCTGTAGAACTTGGCAATGAATTATTTTCTCAGACCTTCAGGCAATATGTAAACGGAATAGATGGCTATATTAATATGTCAAGAAATTTTGCAGTTAAATTAAAAAGAAAATATCCAAATATTAAATTGGGTGTTGTAACTGCTCCTATGGGAGAAAAAGTAAGCAAAAACCACATGGAGTGGAATAAAAAATTAGCTAACCTTAATTTTTACGATGCGGTTATTTTTCATGCTTACCCACCTACTCAAACCTACGAGGCAATATCAAATTTAGACAATCAATTTGATGAAGTAAAAGGCTTTCTTGTAAATTATCTACAGCAAAAACTTCCTAACATAGTTGCAGGCTATAAAAATTTATTTCCCGGAAAAGAGTTATGGGTAACAGAATGGAATTTACCAGTATCTGATAAATATTCCAACACAATGCTTCATGCATTATTTATTACACAATTTCAACTTCAATTGAGGTATTTGCAAACGCAATACCCCAATCTTACCTTAGCATGTTATCATAACCTCGCTACTCCAAAAGATAAATTATTTTCTATTATTAATAACCTTGGATATAAAAATGCTGTTTCAGTAAGTTCGAACTATAACCTTTTTAGCAATATGGTAAAAGGCGGTATAAATGAGAAATCGAAAATAGAAACCATTAATACAAATAATAGCGACTGTTATGTGTATGTAAACACAACCAGCGCAGGCAAAAAAAATTATGTAATACTTAATTGGAGTGGCAATCAGGTAAATAATCTTTTTGCTGATAATGCTACAGTTTCAATAGATGAGGTTGGTGGAAATAAATTGTTTTCAAGTTCAGAGCAGAATGATAGAAGGTTTATAAATGCAAGTGGAGTAAAATCATTGCAAATAAAGCATCAAATAAATCAAAAAATCAGTTCACCCGGTTTTTCTATAGCTCCTTACAGCGTTGTATTTATCAATAAATAGTAATTCAAAATAGAAATAAAGTAGCTCAATTATTTATTTTCTAAAAGTACATGCAGATTATTTTTGTTGCGGGAAGTAGCCGTTCGGGTACTACTTTAATGAGTAGAATATTAAATCAACATTCTACTATATTTTCATTTAATGAGTTACATTTTTTTGAGCAGTTATGCGAATCTAATAAGCTGAATGAAGTAATGAATCATGATACTGCATTGGCACTTGCAGATAAATTATCTGGAATTCAAAATGAGGGGTTTTTAATTTATAATGAGAAAAATAAGTACAATAAAATTGCCAAAGAAATTATTCAGTATATATCGCCAGAAAATTTTACCGCCTTAAATATTTATAAAGCATTCATCCATAAATTTGTTACTGATGGAAGTAAAATAAATGGATGCGACCAAACTCCTAGAAATGTTTTATACATCAAGGAAATAATTGAAAATATTCCGGAAGCTAAAGTGATATGCATGGTCAGGGATCCACGATCTGTATTATTATCACAAAAAAGTAAATGGAAAAGAAAGTTTTTGGGTGCAAAAAATATACCCTTCAAAGAAGCTATAAGAAGCTATTTTAATTATCACCCTTATACTATTTCAAAATTATGGAAGGCATCTTCTAGCCATACATTACAATGGAAAGATCATGAAAAAGTGCTGACAATAAAATTTGAAGATCTATTAGAAAACCCACCTCAAAAAGTAAAGGAAATCTGTAAGTTTTTAGGTATTCCATACGAGGAGAAAATGTTGGAGGTTGCGCATATT
>JAYVRC010000027.1:0-3111 GCA_043776615.1 Sphingobacteriia bacterium | reverse complement strand
TCTCCTGTAGGATTATCCTTATTACCATCAGCCACCCCAAATAAAGCGTATTTATAATCTAAAATAGCATGTTCCGATTCTCTGCCAGAAAGAAATTGGTCAGTATATAACATGTCGTTTAATAACTCACTGGTAAGTTTTATACTTCTTGAGCGTTTTATATAATCCAAAACATCTTGCCATACAAAACCGCCAGGTTCTGCAAGCACAACTCCATTAATACGTGTTGGGTACTGGTTGATATAAGCAGTTGCAAGCATTGCACCCCATGAATGACCTAACAGAAATACTTTTTGATTTGGAGAAGTTCTGTACTTATTTATTACAGCCGATAAATCGTCGTATATTATTTGCAAAGTGTATGAATCTTTCGGATGCCTTTTAGATAAGCCAGAGCCTCGTTGGTCATAAAAGATAACCCGATAACCGTTATTAGCAAACGCTTTGCAATTCAATAAATATCTATAATCGGCCCCTGGGCCACCATGTAATACTATTAACAAAGCACTATCTGGATGCCCAAATGCTTCGGCATGTAATTGTGTGCCATTTACATTAATTGATGGTATGGTAGCATCTTGTTCTACTGTTTTAGGCACTAAATTTCCAGCCTCATCAATCTTTCTTTCTTTGGAACATGCTGCCAGCATTACTATTGTACCAATGATAAAAGAAAGGTTCAGTAATTTAATTTTCATTTTTTTATTTAGGTTTTTATTGATTGTACTATTGATGTTTAGGTTTATAATTGAGTATATGTTTTTACACAACAATTATAAAACAAACTCCTACATACTAAACCCCAGCTTAATTTTATATCTATACATCTTTCCATTAACCTCTTGTTCCAGTTTTAATACTTCTTTTGTTTTTTTGCTTACCCAAAAAACTTCTTTATTACCTTTTTCTTCATGCGTTAGCAGCCAGCAATCTATTTGTTGATTATCGTAACCAGTAAGTTTTGCTGAACCGCTAACCGTATAAGCAATATTCTCAGGTGCGGTTGCACCTGGCTCTGCAAAAGGAATTAAGAAAGTAATATTGTTTTTGTAGGGTAATACAGGAAATACTTCAAGATCAATATGCCAATTTAAAAAATATTTATCTAACGAAGTTTTAAAATCAGCCCAAATTTTCTTATGCTGTTTTACTGTGTCTTGTTCGTTAATGGCTATACCTTTATTAATAATAGATTTACTAGCATAATCAACCACCAGCAGTCCTCGCTGTTTCCACCAGGTTTCATGATAAATAGGTTTCAGTGTTTTTGCATCGCAAATAGATTTTGCCGTATGTACAATGGAGTCTTTATCTTCCCACTCCTGTGTAATGGTGATAGCATTTGCCCCATTATAATTGCCGTACTCAATTTTTCTTGTCCAAAATTGTGATTGTGTACGGGTAGCATCTTTTTTCATTTTAAAATACACTAGGTATCTTGTAGTACCTTCTTTTAAAACTCCAGTGTTAATGCTTTTTGCTGTTATTAGCAGTGTATCACTTTTTTGAGCAGTTACTGTTAATGAGATAAGGCAAATAAATGTAAAAGCCAGTAAGTGGCGTTTACTTGTTTTATAATTTTTAGCGTTCATATATTTTTATATTTTTCGATTTTAGATTACAATGTTTTTTTGAGTTTGATTGATAGTTTTTCTCCATCATTTTTTATGGTTACAATATTTCTAATAGAAGCTGTGGCATTTTTGTCTTCGCTATATCCAGCAGTCCTTTCGCTGGAGCCATGAAATATTCCATTTACATAAGTATCAGTATAGCCAATTACCTCTCTTCCAATTTCTGTATGAACGTAGCCAAACTCAGCAAACAATAAGTATTCTCCTGGCATAAGGCTGGTAAATTCAAAATGTCCATCATCATCATAAACTGTGGCAACTTTAATACACTCAACAGCTTCTTTTGTAAGCGGAACCGATCTCCCTTTTTTTCTTAGCAACTCATTTAGTTTTATCCATTCTTTAAAATATTCGGTGTAAGGAATCAATACTATTCCTGTGCCATTTTTAGCATACTGCTTTTTATTGATGTTAAGTATGGCAATTCCTTTAATGCCTGACTGATTATCTCTTGCAAAGGCCTGGCCAGTGATTACAGCGTTACCGTCTTTTATCAGTTTCAGTGTAGCTGCTTTTTCAAATTTGCTTTTAATGGGGTTGTAATCTGTTTCTTTATCTGTTAGCAGTATATGTTGGCCGTTTGAAAATATTTCCACTTTCCAAAGCCTTCGGGAATCTTTATCTATGTAGTAATTGTACCGTTCATTTGTAGCGGTTTCCAATACAGTTACCTGCCAAACCGAATGATCGCCAGTGAAGCTACTTTTATGAAAATTGCTTTTAACTTCTTCTATTATTGATTTTTTAAAATTTGATTGATTATCGGGTTTGTAATCGTAAACAGCGATAGCTGCTTTATACCCCGTTGTTAATGGAAGAGTACCTATCAGGTAAGGGTATGTATAGCTATCAAAACCCTTTTCGTTTAAGGGATCTTTAACGGTGGTTCTTTTTTGTGCTAGCTTATCAAAATAATAGCCAGTAACATTGTTTTTAAAGTGGAGAACAAACTCCTTGTTTTTATTAAACGACGAACGATAAATGGGTTTAAAAGTATTCATTTCAGAAATGCTTGTATCAATCCACTTATCGGTAGCATTAAACAGAGATAAAATGGTATAAATTGATAAAGTGCTATTTGTTGTATTAGTCTCAATTGTGAAAGTGCCAATTTCGACAAGTTTATTATTTGTAATAACCGAATAGGCGAATTCGGACTTACCGATTTTTAACCATTTATTGTCAAATACATTTTTATCTGGAGTTAAAATATTTTGTGAGTAACCTAAAGTACTCATTGCGATAAAAAATAATAAAATTAAAGACTTCAAGATTGTATAACTTTTATAAGTAAAAAGTCTTCTGCCAGTTTGAAAATCATTTTCTAGATGAATGACATTTAATTTTGACATTGTTTTTTAGAAATTATATGTAATAGCAGGTACTACAATTTCACCCAGTGAACCAGCAGTGGCTGTACTTGTTTTTACTACATTATATGATGAATAAATTTTAATAGTAACCGTTTGGCCTGGAA
>JAYVRC010000026.1:0-3114 GCA_043776615.1 Sphingobacteriia bacterium | reverse complement strand
ATCACTATAATTATAATAGCACCAATATCAGCAGCAGCATTAAGCCATCCAAATCCTACTGCGCCTACTTTTAAAATATCTTTGGCAAAAACAGGGATCATGGCTACAGCTCCCCCAAAAAATACGGCAAATAAATCAAGTGATAATGCTCCTAATAATTCTTTGGTTTGATATACATATACTAGTCCCTCTTTTACGCTATCTAAACCAGTTTTTACACCTCGTTCATTTAATGAAGGTTTCGATTTTAATTGGATTAAAAATAAAAGTCCAGTTATTATCATACAACTAATAATAATTAATGAATTGGTATTACCTATAAATGCAATTAAAAAACCAACGGTAGCATGACCTGAAACAGAAGCCGATAGCCAAATACCTTGGTTCCATGTTGTGGCATTTTGTAAATGATTTTTTGGAACTATACTAGCTACCATTGTTCCAAAAGTAGGGCCTGTAAATGCTCTGATGATTCCTGTTAAAAAAATAATAATATAAATACCAAAAGCGATCCAATTCTTGCTCAATTGTGAAGCAGTGTAGTTGGTTGATAATAATAATAATAATAAAGCACAAGCCAAGTAAAAGCCAATACCTTTTAATAAGAGCTTTCTTTTTTCGCTGATGTCAATAATATATCCAGCGTATAAAGAAAGTGAGACTGCTGGTATTACCTCGGCTAGGCCAATAAGCCCGATAGCGAATGGTTCATTGGTTAATTCATAAATCCACCATCCTACCAAAGTGCCTAACATTCTTAATCCCATGATGAATGAAAATCTACCCATCATTAAATGCCTAAACTCTCCAATTCTCATTGCTGCAAAAGGATCTGATTTTTGTTGATTTAAATTCAAATTATACTAGTTGTTATGGTAAAGTAAAATAATGTTGTCCATCTTCATAATCATTTTCAAGCGCATCTACAACAATTTTCAAATGGGCTTCATTTCCTTCGAAATTAGCATTGCTAGCATCAATAAACAATGTTTTTATATTATGATGCTTTATATAGTTGGTGTATGTTTCTTGAATATTAAATAAATACTCATCAGGTATTTTTTGTTCAAAAGATCTATTTCTTTTTTTAATATTTTGCTGAAGTTTATTTACAGGTGCATGTAAATAAATTAGGATATCGGGAAATACTAATTGATGGTGAATTATTTCAAATAATTTCTGATAAAGCCTAAACTCCTCTTCTGGCAAATTTACTTTGGCAAAAAGCAAACATTTAGTAAACAAATAATCAGATACGGTAATTGATTGAAATAGTTCTTTTGTATGAACCATATCTTTGAGTTGTTTATATCTTTCTGCCATAAAAAACAACTCAAGTGGAAATGCATATTGTTGTGGGTTGTTATAAAATTTTGGCAAAAAGGGGTTTTCGGCAAATTCTTCTAATATTAACCTTGCATTTAGTTTTTGGGCAAGCAAATTGGCCAAAGTAGTTTTACCTGCACCTATATTTCCTTCTATTGTAATAAATTGATGCTTCATAAATAATAACGAAAGGTTCAAAATTAGCCGTAGCAAAACAGCTTAGTTGTTTTTTTTTTGCACATTGCTGTCATCTGTGCATGTTGACAATAATTTTTTTACAGATTTATTCAATATTGGATGTATCAAATTAGGTGCAATTTCAGCTAATGCGGTAAGTGCAAATCTTCTATCTTGTAAAGCTGGATGTGGTAATTGCAATAGTTGGCTATTTATTATAACCTGATTATAGAATAAAATATCGAGATCGATGGTTCTTGGTCCATATTTAACCGTTCTTACTCTACCCATTAATGCTTCAATTTGTAAAAGAGAACTCATTAATTCTTCAGGATTAAGTGTTGTTTCTAAGTTAATTGCTTGATTTAAATAGTTAGGTTGTTCCTGAATACCCCAAGGAGCTGTTTCATAAAGTGCAGATTGTTGAACAATTCTTCCACATTTTTTGGATAAATATAAATTAGCTTGCTTTAGGTATAATTCGCGGTCACCAAGATTGCTTCCGGTAAGTAAATAAGCTGTATTCATAATTGGTGGTATAGGCTGGTTCAAATATCTTTAATAAATAATTGAATAATACATTTTTATGAGAGGATTTTTTAAAATAGTCTTTGCTACATTGCTTGCATTGGTTTTATTTACAGTAATTGGCATTTTTGTATTGATTGGAATTGCTTCTAGTGCTGCATCATCAGATAAACCTACAATTGGGTCGAAGGCAGTGCTTGTGCTCGACTTAGGCAAGCAATTTAAAGAACAACACCAAGAAGATCCATTCGCCACATTTTTAAACAACAATGAAGATGATCTTCCATCTTTATTTGAAACCATTCAGTTGATCAATCATGCTAAAACAGATTCATCAATTAAATGCCTATACATTCAATGTGCTAATAATTCTAATGGATTTGCTGCAAGTGAAGAATTGCGAAAAGCCATCATTTCCTTTAAAAAAAGCGGAAAATTTGTTTTGGCATATGGCGAAGTGATTTCTCAAAAAGGATATTATATAGGAAGTGCTGCTAATGCTATTTTTTGCAATCCTCAAGGAGGAGTTGATTGGAGTGGATTTTCTTCTAATATGGTTTTTCTAAAGGGCATGCTCGATAAATTAGAAATACAGCCTCAAATATTTTATGCAGGAAAATTTAAAAGTGCAACTGAACCATTGAGAGCAACTCAAATGACCGATGCCAATAAACTACAAACTGGGGTTTGGTTGGGTGAATTGTATACACATTTTATATCAGCTACATCAATCTCAAGGAAAAAAGACAGCACTGAGTTTAGAAATTTAGCACTTAATGGTTCTATTCAAACAGCTCATGATGCTTATCATTATGGGTTAGTGGATGGATTAAAGTATGATGATCAAATTAAATCAATTTTTTTGAAAAAATTATCTTTAGAAGAAAGAGCCAAAATAAATTTTGTTTCTTTGGGCGATTATAAAGCGGCTATAAATTATAAAAAAACTGGCAGTAGTAAAGTTGCATTAGTGTTTGCAAATGGCAATATTGTTTCAGGGGAAGGGTCTAGTGATCAGGTGGGAAGTGATAAATTTAAAAATTTATTACGAAAAATTCGTCTCGATAAAGATATTAAAGCAGT
>JAYVRC010000025.1:0-3115 GCA_043776615.1 Sphingobacteriia bacterium | reverse complement strand
CGATGTTCAATCGGTAGATGTATTTATCTGCTTGAAACCCTTTATCGGTTTTGGGATATTTTATTTTTAACTCTTTATACAATTCCAATGCTTCTTTTGTTTTACCTGTTGTTTCAGATAATAGCGCAGCACGGAAAAGAAATTCCGATGAATTGTTTTCGTCTTTATCAAATGCGTTGGCTGCATTTTTGTATGCAGCAATTGCATCCTCTTTTTTATTTACTTCTGAATAGGCATCACCTAAACAACCATAAGCCAACATTTGAATTTGTTTTGCGTCAGTAGAAAAATTGTTTAATTGAGCAATTGCTTTTTCAAATTCGCCCAATTTTAAATAGCTAACTCCTGCATAATAATGAGCTAAGTTGGCTGCTTTGGTTCCTCCGAAATTACTAATAACATTTAATACTCCCTTGCTTTGACCATCTCCATTTAATACCAATCTAGATGAATCCATTGCAAAATATTGTTCTGCTTTATAAATTGCTTCAGCAGCTTTTTCTTCTTTCGGTTTCAGGATATATTCCTGATAACCAAACCATCCTGAAATCCCAATAACAATACCTATAGCCAACGCTGAAACTGGTTTTTGTATTTTCTTCCATGTAGTTGTTGCGTTTGCAAAGGCTTCATTTACTTCAATTGCACTTTCCTGTTTTTCGCTCATTTTAATTGTTTATTCTTAATTGTTTAATTATTTATTTAAGCTGGCCTGTTATTTTTTTAATCAACTATAAAAGGATAATCTTGATCCATATAAACATCCTTTAATAATTCATCATCAGCTGGCCATGGACTTTCTTCAGCAAATCGAACAGATTCTTCTACAATTGCATTTATTTTTTGATCAATTGCTTCTAAATCTTCTTTTGTAGCAAATGCATTTTCTAAAATTGTATTGCTCACTTTGATTAAAGGATCTTGGTCTTTGTATTCTTCTACTTCTTCTTTAGATCGATACTTCTGAGGATCTGAAACAGAGTGGCCTTTGTAGCGGTAGGTTTTCATTTCTAATAAAGTAGGACCGTCGCCTTCTTTTGCTCTTTTAACTGCTCTAGCAACACTGTCGTGTACAGCTTCTGCAGACATTCCATCAACTTTATCGGCTGGCATATCATATGCATCCGCTAATTTATAAATATCAATTACATTACTTGTTCTTGAAATAGATGTACCCATTGCGTAATTGTTGTTTTCGCAAATGAATATTACTGGTAGTTTCCAAAGCATTGCAAGGTTAAAAGTTTCATGCAACATTCCCTGACGAGCAGCACCATCACCAAAATAGCAAAGTACTACATTTTTTGTGCCTTTGTATTTTTCAGCAAAAGCTAGTCCAGTACCTGTTCCAATTTGTGCACCTACAATTCCATGTCCACCAAAAAATTTGTGTTCAACACTAAAAAAGTGCATAGATCCACCTTTTCCTTTTGCACAGCCAGTAGATTTTCCATACAACTCGGCCATACAAGCATTGGCAGAAACGCCTTTGGCAAGTGCTAAACCATGATCTCTATATGCAGTAATAAATGGATCATCTGCACCAGTAGCAGTCATACACCCTGCTGCAATTGCTTCTTGACCAATATAGGCATGAAAGAATCCGCGGATCTTTCCAGCCATTTTATACATTTCTTCTGCTTTTAATTCGAATTGGCGAATGAACTGCATTAGTTCGTACCAATAGAGGTAAGTTTCTTTAGAAAATTTTGTCGGCACTGTTCAAAAATTTGAAGCGCAAATATAGGAGTTAAAATCGATAGTTCATTGAGTAAAACATACCATTAAACGCTATAAATAAGCGCTGATTTTTTTTCATGAGTTGCTTTAGGTGGGTAAGGAATTATGATCAATTCTAGTAGTTTTTCTTCTAGGATATTTGCAAAAGTTTCAAAGTACGCAATAACATCGGCTTTTTCATTGCGTTTTAGCCATCTAAAACCTCCTGGCAAACTGGTAAGCACAGTTCGGTCATCTAGGTACTCTAAATGATGAATGTCCGTGGGAGTGAGCCCTATTTCTTGCAATTTTTTTATCAACAGATCAATTGGAGCATTGCTTGATGAACAATAATCAACCGACAATTCAGTCCATTCTCCAATACCTGTGTGTGCATATGTGAGAATTTCTTCTTTTGTTAAATTAGCAACCACTTGTAGAAGATTACCACAATTACATGCACCATGGTTACCCCATGCATAATGTGCTCCATTTTTTAACCTCTCAGCAGTTGTTCTTAGTGCAGTTATTAATTCAAAATTAGGATTTGCCATAACTAATTATTTATAATATAACACTGCTATTTATTAAAATGTTGGGTATGTTCTTTAATTTACTTTGAAATATATTGTTTAATTATATTACTAAAAAAATAAACAAAGTGCTGGTCCGTTTACTGTTTTTGCTCAATCTAATGATGCTTTTGCAAAATTACCTGCAGGAACTGTTGAAATTTTATTAATTCTTAACTCATAATTCCTTAAGCTTCCAATAAAAACGGATATCCATAATGAGTAGGAGCATTATAAGTTTCCTTAATTGTTCTTGCACTTAGCCATCTATAAAGGTTAATAGCACTACCTGCCTTATCATTGGTTCCAGATGCTCTTGCACCACCAAATGGTTGTTGCCCAACTACTGCCCCAGTTGGTTTATCATTAATATAGAAATTACCAGCAGCATGTCTTAATTGATTGGTTGCAAGCTCTACAGCTGCTCTATCCTGTGCAATAATTGCTCCTGTTAATGCATAATTGGAAGTAGTATCAACCAATGTTAATGCTTTTTCAAATTGTTCAGCAGGATAAACATAAATAGTTAAAACTGGTCCAAATATTTCCTCACACATGGTAATGTATTTAGGATCTTTGGCTTCAATAATAGTAGGCTCAATAAAGTACCCTTTTGTTTTACTAAAATTACCTCCAGCAATAATTTTTATTTTTTTATTTTTCTTTGCATTCGTAATGTATTTGGTAATGCTATTGTATGATTTTTCATCAATAACTGCATTTATAAAATTGGTAAAATCTTCTACTGTTCCCATTTTCATTGATTGTAATGCAGCTACCAATTTTTTCTTCACTTCTTCTGCAATATTACTTGGAATATAAGC
>JAYVRC010000024.1:0-3116 GCA_043776615.1 Sphingobacteriia bacterium | reverse complement strand
TTTTTTTTGATAAGTATAGCAAGGGCATCCCCACTTAAGTTCTTCTGTTAATCCGCAATCAAGAACAATCGTTCTTAATTCTTCAAATGCACATTGCCATTTTGATTTCTTTTCAAAAAACCAATCAACATCAGGATTCATAATTTAGTAACTAATTTATAAAAACTTAACTTAATCTTTTGCTTTATTAATCGTGTAGATTCCACCAACAAAAAGTATAATTCCCAATCCCAAATAAATATAACCTTCTTGTTTTCCAGATTCATTCGAAGCTTCAATTTTCATACCGAGAAAATTAATTTTATTGGTGTTATTGGCAATTTTATTGAAACCAATGTATCCAATACCTAAACTGATTAATATTAGTACTGAGCCGATAATTTTTGATGAATTCATATTAAAATATTTAATGTTTACGTAATATAGTTAATTATTATTGAGTAAAAAAGAGGAATTAATTCATTAATTAACATACCTGCTTTATTCAAAGCATTATTTATGCTCAAACAATGATATCAACTCTATCAATAAAATAAAGTTAGATTTAATGAGTTTCAGTACAAGGACAATATTTTTAGAGGCTAAAAAATATTAAATGTGAATATTATTCAAAGAAGATAATAATCCAAAGGCTTTTAAAAGCCAGATTATTACTACAATAACCACTACTATATTAAGAATATTTTTGATTTTACTATCCATTGGTATAAAACTATTAACCAGCCATAGTAAAACGCCTACAACAATAAGTACAATAATAACAGTAAGTAACGGCATAAAATGATGTTTTAATTTTGATAAAGATCAATTAATCAACCAACAAAATATTACAGAATAATTTAAAAGAATTATATAATTCACTTGTTTTGTATAGCAATTAAAAATTATAGAAGAAGAATTAGATAATTATACTATATTCAATCTAACTATGGATATCAAATAGGATGATGGTTTTACTCAATTATTTTGGATAAATAATAAAATTGTCATACGTTTCTCTCTTTGGATTTTCGCCTAATTTTTTCAAAGCTGAATTTAGCAAATACAAATCATTAACTTTTAGCGGTAAAATATGTTCATCGGGTTGATAGGTTATTCCTGTTGGATAATCTTTACCGGCAGTTTTTGTCATTTCTATATGATTACCCAAGATAAAATTAATAGGATGCATGCTTACAAAGTCGCTCAATCGTTGAATACTTAATTTAAAAGAATTCCAATCATCAATGTATAGCCTACCTGGATAAAAGCTATCTCCTGTTAATAGTATTTTTGTTTTATAATCATAAGCTGCAACTGATGTAATCTGGTGGCCAGGTATTGGAATAAATTCAATGATTCTTCCTCCTAAATCTAATTTGCCATTCTCTAATGGCCAATGCTGAAAATTAAAAAATGATTTTACATCATCAATTTTAACACCAACAACTGTTGTCCTTGGTTTGTTTCTAAATTGTATATCCGCAGCTATATGATCTTTATGTGAATGGGTATGAGCTACAACCAGTTCTATGTTGCCATTGATTAGTGTTTCCCACTGTTCAATTAGCTTTCTAACTGTTTCATATAACGGAAATTTTTTTTCATCCTCAGTAGCACCTGTATCCATTAATAGTGCTTTCTCTTTACCCAGAAAAAGATACATAAAAGGTGCTTCATAATGAATACACTTATTCTGCCTCAAAATCCAAGTGCTACTATTTAGTTGTACTACCTGAATCATAGGATCTTTATTGCCACTGCAATCCGCAGCTCCATTTATCCAAACAATATCATCGATTTTTGAAAGCCTATTTTCTAAAACCTTGCATGAAAGAAAGTTTAAAAGAAAAATAGAAAAAATAAAATAGCAGGATTTAGTAAGCATTTCTCTAAATAGATAAAGGGTTATTTAACAAAATTGATTTTACAATAGTCTGTCAATGCACGATTTGCTTTTGGTCTTTACTCATTTTACAAAATTTTGAGTTTTCAAAGCCGCTTTAGCAATATACAAATATTTGATTCATTTAAATTAAGCTACTGTTCGCAGAAATTTTTCAATTCAACCAATTTGGAAAAATGCAATTGGAATTGAGGAGGTGATGTTTATATTTAGACCATGGTCTGAGGCGAGATCGAAATGACTGTTTTTACTTTAATTCATTACCAATTATAGTGTAGAAAGCAATTTTCAGGTTATATTGCATCAAATTTTCAACCACTGCATGAACATTCTATTGAAGCAGGTAAAAATTACCGACCCCAACTCTCCTTTCAACGATAAAATATTTGATCTACTCATTAACGACAATAAAATCAGTAAAATAGGCGAAAACCTTACCGATAAAGCCGCAATTATTGTTGAAATACCCAATTTAATGGTTTCCCCAGGCTGGGTTGACCTATTTTCTCATTTTAATGATCCAGGGTTCGAGTTCAAAGAAACCATCGCAACTGGAGCTAAAGCTGCCGCTGCAGGAGGATATACTAGGGTTTTTACCCTCCCCAATACCAAACCTGTTACCGACAATAAATCGCTGGTGGAATATGCATCCAAACAATCGACAGATTTACCCATCTATATTCATCCAATCGGCGCCATCACCCAAAAAACCGAAGGTAAAGAATTAGCAGAAATGTATGATATGCGCAATAGCGGTGCAATTGCTTTTTCTGATGGACTAAATCCTGTACAATCGCCTGGTCTATTTTTAAAAGCACTTCAATATGTAAAAGCTTTTAATGGCGTATTAATTCAAATACCAATAGATAAATCAATTGGCGCAGCAGGACTAATGAATGAAGGAATTATTTCAACAAGGCTTGGGTTACCGGGCATTCCTGCTATTGCTGAAGAGAGTATTTTAAAAAGAGATATTGAATTGGTAAAATATACCAACTCTCGTTTGCATATTACTGGCGTATCTACAGCTGCATCTTTGGAACTTATTAGGGCTGCCAAAAAAGAAGGCATTAACATTACTTGCAGCGTTACCCCCTATCATTTATTTTTTAGCGACGACGACCTTCAAACCTATGATACTTTCTTAAAAGTTAATCCGCCGCTAAGAACCAAAACTGATATGTTGGCATTAAGAGATGGAATTATTGATGGCACTATCGATTGTATAGCA
>JAYVRC010000023.1:0-12222 GCA_043776615.1 Sphingobacteriia bacterium | reverse complement strand
TGGGAGATGTAGCTGCTTCAGGCGGATATTATATTGCATGTAATGCAGATTCCGTTTTTGCAAATGCCAATACCATCACAGGTTCTATTGGAGTGTTTAGTATTGTTCCTAACATGCAATCTTTTTTTAAAAATAAACTTGGAGTAACATTTGATGGAGTTAAAACAGCTCCTTATGCTGATATGGGAGGAATCGACAAGCCTTTAAATGAATTTGAAAAACGATTTTTCCAATCGTCTGTTGATTCAATTTATTATACATTTAAAACACGTGTATCCAACGGTAGAAAAAAACCAATGAATATTGTAGACAGTATAGCTCAGGGTAGGGTTTGGACTGGTACTCATGCTATTTCAAATGGTTTAGTAGATCGAATTGGCACTTTAAATGATGCTATTGAATGCGCAGTAAGAATGGCTAAAATAAAAGACAACGATTTTAAACTTCGAGAATATCCCGAAAAAAAATCAATCCTCGATCAAATTATGTCGGGCTATAAAAAATCGATAAGTCAACAATTAATCAGTACTCAAATTGGAATTGAGGAACTCAATTTATTAAAGGAGTTGAAAGAACTTAAACAAATGAAAGGAGTACCACAAGCCAAAATGCCTTTCTTATTTTCAGTAAACTAATTTTGTAGATTCTAATTTTTATTATGTCTAAAAAATACAGTCAATTTACTGCAATGATATCAATTTCAAAAGGTAGCTTAAGGGCTATTTTTAGAAGTCCGTCTGCTGTTGTATTTAGTATTGCATTCCCTTTAATTTTTATTTTGGTATTTGGTTTTATTGGAAGTGGTGGTAGGGTTTCAATAAGTGTTGCTTTTGCACAAAAATCCGATACATTAAATCCCCTGTATGCTGTACTTAAAAATGTTGCAGGGTTTAAGATTATCAACAAACCTGTAGCAAAATTAAAAGAAGACTTAGAAAAGGGGAGGGTTACAGCACTAATAGATATCCAGCCTTCAGGTAATACAAAAAACCCATATACTATTACGCTTACAAGTTCAGAAGCAGTAAATCCTCAAAATTTACAAGTATTGCAATCTATTTTAAATGCTGTAATTGCTGGGATCAATCAACAAAATTATCCTGGTACTTCTTCCATAGCTATAATTAACAAAGATATAAAGCAGGTTCCTGGTAGAGTATATAGAACTATTGATTTTATATTACCAGGTCAACTTGGATTTTCATTGTTAAGTGCTGGTGTTTTTGGGGTGGCATTTTTATTTTTTAATTTAAGACAACAATTGGTTCTAAAACGGTTTTATGCAACACCAATTAAACGATCCTATATTGTTTTGGGAGAAGCTATAAGTAGAGTAATTTTTCAAATGCTTACTGCTGTTGTAATCATTGGTGTGGGACATTTTGCGTTTAATTTTACTTTGGTAAATGGCCTCATTACATTTTTTGATATCATGCTTTTGAGTTTTGTTGCATTGGTATTGTTTATGGGTTTTGGATTTATTGTAAGTAGTGTGGCCAAAACAGAAAGTACAATTCCGCCTTTTGCTAATTTAATTACATTGCCTCAATTTTTATTAGCGGGTACATTTTTTTCTATAGATGCTTTCCCCAGTTGGTTGCAACCAATTTGTAAAATTTTGCCATTAACTCATTTTAATAACGCAATGCGAAATATAGCATTTGAAGGTGCTGGATTACTAGACTGTACAAAGGAGTTGGGTATTTTAGGATTATGGATAGTATTGGTTTACGCATTGGCTTTCAAAACCTTTAAATGGGAATAATATGCGAGTGATTAAGTTGGCAATTATAAGTGTATTGGTATTGGGATTGTTAGCTACTTCTATTGGTTTTCTTTTTCCTTCTACTGTTGTAGTTTCGAGGGCTATTGATATAAAAACCCATAAACAGCCTATTTATCTATTGGTTAGTGATCTGCGTAATTGGAAACCATGGGTAGAGGGTATGGATAATCCATCTGCAATTGTATATGATGCCGTTTCTGCAATGCTTGGAAATACAGCAGTAAGCATTATTTCATTAACAGATACCACAGTTGTAAGTAGTTGGAAAAATAGTTCTTCTTCCGATCAGATAAGTACAATCAGATTAATAAGTGATAGCAGCAGAAAAAATACAATAGTTCAATGGCAATTTGTTCAGCAGGTGAAATGGTATCCATGGGAAAAATTTAGTTCAATGATGAATGATAAAATTATTGGAACATTAATTGAAAAAAACTTAGCCAATTTAAAAAGAGTTGCAGAACGCAATAATTAACAAATTTAAAACCCACTCAAATTGAGTGGGTTTTAATAGCTAAATACTTTCTTTAAAATTAGTTTGCAGGATCTGCAGGCGTATTAGGATTATTATCTCTTTCTCTTATAGGATAAGGTACATATGTCCTTTTTCTTTCAGATGCTGGTCTGCCTAATCTTCGATTATCTTCTAAACGCATACCACTCATACACAATTCAATACAACGTTGACGATATATTTCTGCTAAAAGCGATGGAACATCCACAGTGCCAGTATAAGCTGTGCCACCACCACCTACACCTACAGGATCACTAGAAGGTGCTTGCTGACGAACTGCGTTTATTTCTGTAATTGCTCCTAGTAAATTGGGTACTGATTGACGAACGTAACATTCTGCTCTTATCAATCTCATTTCATCTGGTAGATAAATTTGAATTGATTTTGTAGTAGCATCAAAAAATCCTTTAATTCTATATCTTGGCGCTATTGTTGCATTGATACTTGTATAAAATGGAATTCTTTGATCCGTTAAATCTGGTTCTAATGCAGTTGGTAATCCTAATGTTGAATCGAGTATCTGATAAACATTATTGGTAGCAGTTACAGTTGTAAATATTGGATTAGTAATAATTGCGTCAAATGCATTTACAGATCCTCCATAAGTTGCATTTACA
Source organism: Sphingobacteriia bacterium (assembly GCA_043776615.1). Lineage (GTDB taxonomy): Bacteria > Bacteroidota > Bacteroidia > Chitinophagales > Chitinophagaceae > Sediminibacterium. Next base: position 9,305 of record JAYVRC010000023.1, on the reverse strand, counting down.
GCATTTGATGCAGTGATTGCTGTTGCAAAATCACCCGAGAATAAGCTGAATCGGGCAATTAATGCATTAATGGTATTGTTGAAGAAATTGATATTTACACTTGTTGGAACATTGGCATAAAATTCGGTACTTGGTGCATTTGCAGTAATTGCTGATTGTGCAGTTTGTAAAGTGGCAATTGCTCTTTTTAGTCCATCAATTCTTGTTTGAAATTTAGCAGGAGCAGTTGCTGTTCCTGGCGCAGATGGAATTTGTTCAAAGAACATACATAAATTACCAATTGCTAAGGCTTTGTAAATACTTGCATAAGCAATTAATCCTGCTGCATAATTTTTATCACCTAAGCCATTGGCGCCAGCAATTACATTATCAGCATCAAAAATTACTTTGTTGTTCCAAGTCCACATATTACCTATAATACCGTTCAGATTATCAACAGCAGCTCCACCAATAAACAAGTTGGCTTCATCTGTATTTCCCGCATTCATTAACCGGAACTCATTGGTAAGAGCACCAGCAGCAGTTATACCATTATAAATTGGACTTAATCTGCCATTTGAATAAACGTTTTGTAAACCAACTGCAACACCAGCAAGTGTTCTTGGTGTTGAGAAGGCATCTGCACTATTGATAGCGCCGGGGTTGGTAAAATCTTGTTTGCAAGAACCGAGACTTACACCAGTTAAAATAATTAAAAATATTTTTTTCATATAATAAAGTTTGAAAAGTTTAGAAATTAGCTACAACACCTAATTGAAAGGTTCTTGGAATAGGAACATTTCCAAAATCTACACCTCTTAATAAACTGTTTTGTCCTGTTGCATTGGTTTCAGGATCAAATCCCCTATAAGTATCCCAAGAAGCAAGGTTTCTTCCAGCAAAACTTACAGTAAGGTTACTAAATATTTTATTGATTTTTCCAAAAGAATAACTCACTGCTAATTCACGAAGTTTAGTAAATGTGCCTGATTCAACCCTCCACTCTTCAATTCCATAAATTCCAGCAATATAGCCTCTTGGTAATTGACCATTGTGTTCTAATTGTGCTAACTCACTTCCATTACTTACACCTTGCCTGGTTCTAAAATCTGCATTAAATACTGAGTTACCTGCAACTCTATCTAATTGAAATCCAAGGGTCCAATTTTTATAAGTAAAACTATTAATTAAAGTAGTTGTATAAGTTGGATTTGGAGAACCTAAATTACTTCTTAAAATTGTTGAGTTAGCGCCTGTTGTAAATGGTAAGCCTGTAGCTGGATCAATTGTTGGAGTTCCAAATGGCTGTCCATTTAATATTGGGCCTCTTGCGGTAACTGGTATTCCACTTGGATTTTTTATTTGATTGCCACTGGCATCTCTTGCAAAGAATGTATTATAAAAAATTGGGGCATCATATCCAGGAACCAATGCAAATACAGCACCTGTACCGGTTGCGAAAGAAATAAAAGGTACTCCTAAATCTTCAACCCTATTTTGGTTTCTGTTATAGTTAGCAGTAATATCCCATCTAAAATCCTTGGTTTTTATTGGCACTGCGGTTACCAATATTTCAAATCCTTTATTGCTCAATGTGCCTACATTTTTGCTTGCTGTAGGGAAACCAGAACTTGGGGCATTGGTAATATTAGGAACAAGTAAATCTGTCACTTTTTTATTATAATAATTAAAAGTAAAAGTTAAACGGTTGTCTAGCATTACAATGTCTGTACCAATTTCTAATTCCTTTTGACGTTCTGGTTTTAAATCAGCACTTATTGTAGTTGAAGGAGAAGTTAAAGCAGTTCTTCCTAAGAACGGTGATACATTATAAATATTGAATCTGTCGTATGCACCAATACCAGTTAAATTACCACTTTCACCGTAAGCGGCACGTATTTTAAATGAGTTCACATATTTAGATAATGAAGACTTTTTAAAATAGTCAGTTTCAGAAATAATATAGTTTCCACTTACTTTAGGGTAGAAGAAATTTCTATTATTCTTATCAAATACACTTGATCCATCAAATCTTCCAGCTATAGTTACAAAAAATTGGTTGTCGAATTTAAAATTTTGTTGAAGAAAATAACCCCTTACTGAGCGCTCGCTTCTTCCATCGGAATTTGGTAATAATGTACTACCACCAGTTGCTGTAGAAATACCCGGTAATAAGCCTCTACTTTGAGCTAAAATATACTGCCCTTTTTCATATTGTTCTGAATACCCAATTTGAGTAACAGAGGCCAATTTATTAGTAATCTTGGTAGAATAAGTTATATTCAAATCGTGATTAAAAAAAGTAGAATTAAAGCTCGCAGCACTAGCATACCCATTCTGTGTAGGATCTAAACTTAAGCCGCCGCCATAAAATCCTGGACTTAAATTATAAGTTACAGGAGGCAAATAAGTACTTCCATTTTGCGCAATAATATCTAAACCGGCAGCATAATCTATCACCAATCCTTTTAATGGGAATAATTTAAATCCAACATTTGAAATAGTTCTGTTAGTAATATTTTTTTGCTTAATATCATTTACAACTGAAAGCGGATTAATTCGACCTCTTTCTCCAACTGCTTTTAAATTTCCATTGGCATCTCTTGAATAAATATCATGAAAATTGCCAATGATAGTAATTGAGTTAATAGGGGAGAAGAAAGTATTACCATCAGGCTTTTCATTCGTATTGTTATTGATATAATTAATGCCAGCATTCCAAGACAACCATTTGTTTACTTGGTTATCTAAATTTAGTCTGAAGCCAAATTTTCTATTATCGGTACCTCTAATAATTCCTTCGTTAAAATTGTAGTTTAATGAAACGAAATACTTTAGTTTATCTTGACCACCAGTAATTGAGATATTATTATCAGTGCCATATCCTGTTCTAAAAATATCATCTTGATAATCGTAACGTTGAACTGGAGTAGTACTAGTAGCAAAAGGTGCTGTAAGAATATCTTGTGTTAAAGCTCCCGGGCCATCTGTTGGTCCCCCAAATTTTGTAGGTGCAGTATTAAAATTCAAACGCTTTCTTAAAGAATTTGAATTTACTCTAGTTGTAAAAGTTACTTTAGGAGCACCAATGCTTCCGCGCTTTGTAAATATTTGAACTACACCCGCATTTGCACGACTACCATAAATTGCAGCTGCAGCAGCGCCATTCAATACTTCTATGCGATCTATATCATTTGGGTTAATATCTACCATTCTATTTTGACCGATACTTCCTGATCCATCATAATCAGCAGAGGCATTGGTTACTCTAGCATTTGAATTATTAATTATTACTCCATCAACAATATACAGTGGATCGGAAGATCCTGAAATTGAACTTACTCCTCTTAGTTTTACAGTCATACCACCTGCAGGGTCACCAGAATTTTGCGTTATTTGAGCACCTGCTACTTTACCTTGTAATGAAGCAATTGCATTAGGACTAGCTGAATTAGCAAGTTGACTTCCTTTAATTGTTCCTACAAAGTTTCCTAGTTGCTTTTTTGTTGAACCCTGTGAAGTACCAGTTACAACAACTTCGTCTAATCCAGTGGCGTCTTCTTTTAATATTGCATCAAATGCAAAACTACCATTGGTTGAATTTACGGTGATGCTTTTTTCTGAAGAAGTAAATCCAACTGAAGAAATCATCACTTCATATTTTCCGTTCTTTAAATTTACCATTAATTGGTAAATACCATCTGTATTGGATGAAGTTCCAGATCCAGTGTTTTTAATTTGTACAGATGCTCCAGGTACTGGAACCCCCTTGCTGTCTGTAACTTTTCCTTTAATAATTGTTTGGGCATTTATGCCAAATGTAAATAGTACTCCAAGAAGTAGAAAAACAGCTTTTGGCAGTACCCTGAAATGTACATTTTTAAGATTCATTTGCATTTCGTTTTTGGGTTGTTTTGAAAATTAATACAATATATGAATATTGCGGGAAATACCCGTTTTTGTTAAATATTTATTCAAAATTTGTTAATAAACTACTAACAAATTCATAAATCCTGCATAAATCCGCATTATTTATGCAATAAGGTGGCATAATATAGACAGTATTTCCCAAAGGCCTTAAGTACACACCCTTTTCTAAACTCTGTTTAGTAACTTCTTTAGAAATGTTGTTTAAATACTCGTCTTTCCCAATAGTTAACTCAAAGGCAAGTATTGTTCCAATATTTCGAATATGCTTAATGTTTTTAAAGGCTTTAAGTTGGAGAGCAAATTGGCTCATCTGTGCTGAAATCCATTCAATCTGATCAATACAATTCGGTTGCTCCAATAAATCTAAACTTGCCAATGCAGCAGAGCAGGCAATTGGATTAGCAGTAAATGAATGTCCATGAAAAAAAGTTTTCATAGCATCATCTGCTACATAGGCGGAATATATTTCATTAGTACAAGCAGTAACCCCAAGCGCCATTGTACCACCCGTCAACCCTTTACTTAAACAAATAATATCTGGCTTTTTATTCATGTACTCACTTGCAAAAAACTTTCCTGTTCTTCCAAAACCAGTCATAACCTCATCTGCAATACAAATAATATCTTCTCCTTTGACAGTGTTTAATAATTCATTAAGCAAATATGGATCAGTCATTTTCATTCCACCAGCTCCTTGTACCAAAGGCTCATAAATAAAAGCTGCAATATTTTTTCCTTCTCTGTGAATGATGGATTTTATTTCTCCAATATTTTTTTCAGTTGGGATATCAATAAAAATAACTTCAAACAACATTGTGTGAAATGCCAATGTAAAAACACTTCTATCACTTACACTCATTGCTCCAAATGTATCTCCATGATAGCTGTTATTAAATGCTACTATTTTCCGTCTTTGCTTATTTCCTTTATTCCACCAATATTGCACAGCCATTTTTAATGCAACTTCCGTAGAGGTAGATCCATTATCACTGTAAAATATTTTGCTAAAATTTCCGGGTAAAATTTTTAATAACCTTTCTGCTAATGCTATGGCAGGTTCATGGGTAAAGCCTGCAAAAATTACTTGTTCTAAAGTTAAAGCCTGTTGGTATATTTTTTCGGCTATGTAGGGATGCGCATGCCCATGTAATGTTACCCACCAACTACTTATTGCATCGATGTATTCATTTCCATACTCATCAAATAGTAGACTGCCCTTTCCTTTTATAATTGGAATTACCGGAGCCCGATTTTTTTGAGCAGTAAATGGATGCCAAATTACTTTTTCATCTCTTTCTAATAAGCTCATAGCACAAATGTACTGAGTATTAATTATTGTTCAGGAGGACTTATAAAATGGAGGTTTCGCCTGATTCCATCAAATTTGGATCTTTTTAATGGACTGCTTTTGAACAATTTCTTAAACGTATCTTCACTCAAGTCGAACCAATCATTTTTTGTCATCGATAAAATTTCAGGAATTGGGGTGAAGTCTTTCTCAAAATGAGATTTACTAAAACGATTCCATGGGCAAATGTCTTGACAAATATCGCAACCAAACATCCAATTATTAAATTTGTCTTTCATGGCATCTGGGATAAGCGCATCTTTTAATTCTATTGTAAAATAACTAATACATTTACTACCATCAACAACCTTGTTTTCTAATATTGCATCGGTAGGGCAATGATCAATACATTTGGTACAAGTTCCACAATAATCTTTTGCAAAAGGATCATCATATTTCAAATCAAGGTCAATAATTAATGTTGCAATAAAGAAAAATGATCCGCTCGATTTGTTAATCAGGTTTCCGTTTTTGCCAATCCAACCTAAGCCACTTTTCAATGCCCAGCTTCTTTCTAAAACAGGAGCAGAATCAACAAAACCTCTTCCCTGCACATCACCTACGGTTGTTCTAATTTCTTCTACAAATTCGTGTAATTGATTTCTAATTACTAAGTGATAATCTTTACCCCACGCATATTTAGCAACTAAAGGAGCGCCTGTGGTTTGTTGTTCTGAGGGGTAATAATTTTTTAGTAATGTGATTACAGATTTAGCGCCCGGGAATAACTTTTGTGGATCAATTCTTAGATCAAAATGATTTTCCATGTAATGCATATTCCCATTCATCCCTTTAGATAACCATTTTTCTAAGCGCCTTGCATCATCATCAAGCTTTATTGCTTTTGCAATACCACAATACTGAAAGCCAAGTTGATGGGCAATTTGCTTTACAGTATTGGTATTCTTCTCAAATGATAACATAACAAATTAAAAGACTTTTTTAAAAATGTAATTACTCTGCATGAAGAATATGAAAAAAACGATGCGCCAACGGAGCAATTAATAATCCAATGTTTGTAATAAAAGCCACGCCACTAAATAATGCATAAAACGAAGAGAAAAGTTTTCCTCCAAAAGTTTTAATTTCTACTACAGGTCCCATTCCACTTAAAATCATCGAAGCATTATGCAGTGCATCAATCCAGCTCATTGGTCCACCTATTTTATAACCAACTACTCCAATAAATAAACAGCTAAACATAATAATGGCTGCAATTAATGAATTTAAATAGAGCCTTTTTAGAAATATTTTTTTACTTGCAATAGGTGCATTCTTGTGTTCGTATTCATGAAAAAGTAATCTTTGAGGAGAGTTGATATCTTTCATTCGAAAAATGGTTTACTTGCAATTTGCAATAATTTGTTGATCAATTATTTTTTTAATACCTAAATAGGACTCTTTTTTACCTTCAGTTAATATTCCTTTCGTAAAGATAATAATTGCATAGCCTCTGCATTTATCTATCAATGGCCATGTACCAAATAAGCCAGGGCTCGATACCACAGTAGCAACTCCATTTTCATCAGTTTCAAATACCCATTCACCCAAACCATAATTAAAACCTTCAGCTACTTTAGGAGCATATTTAATCATTGGAATAGTTGTTTGCGAAGTTTGCATTAATGCTATCGATTGTTCACTTAAAATTCTTTTGCCATTATAGATTCCTTTATTTAAAATCATACTTAAAAAATTAATATAGTCGTATGCAGTAGAAATAGCACCTCCAGAAGGATTAATTGCATTGAAACTAGAGAAACTAGTACTTCTCATTTGTAAAGGACGGAGTAGCTTTTCTTGCATAGCTTGTTCAAATCCTCTTTTGGTAACTAGCTCAACAATTCTGCCAGCAATATTTAATCCGATATTACTGTACCTAAACTCAATTCCAGGATTTGATATAATTTCTTTTTTAGTAGCAAAACTCTCCACTTCTTCTTCGAGGCTATTAAATTTATTTTCTTTCAATATATCAACTAATCGTATTGGCTCAGATGCTAACCCAGTTAAGTGTGAAAGACATTGCTTTATAGTGATATATCCTTTACTATATTTATTAAAAATTGGTAAGTATTTACTTATTTTATCCTCTAAATTTATTTTTCCTTCATCTACTAAAACCATTATCAATGCAGCTGTTAACCATTTGCTACAACTGGCAATAGGAGACTGGGTTTTGGCATTAATTGCACCAACTGATTTTTCGTAAATATTTTTTCCATCCTTATATATCAGCATCAAAAAATTATCCCCAAAATCTTTTTTAACTGCTTCTAGTTTTTGATCAACACTTGTAAAGTTGTATTGTGCATTGGTTTCCTGAAATATTAACATGAAAACTGTAATTGCACTGACGATAACGCAGTAATAGATTGATTTTGACGACATAATTTCCGATATTCTATGTTGGAGTAGGATTTGATCAATACAATAAAGTTAGTTAATTTATTTACTAATCAAAATCAATCAATATACCTATGAATTTGAATAATTACACCATCAAAGCACAGGAACTAATACAATCTGCCCAGCAGGTTGCATTTAGTAATAATAACCCTTCTATAGAAACCGAACATATAGCAAAAGCATTATTGAGTGATAAAGACTCTTCTATTTCATTTTTATTAAAAAAGAATAATGTAAATCCAACTTTCTTAGAAAATAAATTAGATGAAATTATCAAATTGTTGCCTAAAGTGCAAAGTGGCGAGCCAGCTCAAACTGCTGGAAGAGAATTTAACAATGCCTTACTTAAAGCAAATACAGCATTAAATATATTTAAAGACGAATTTATTACCGCAGAACATTTGCTTATTGGTTTGGTACAATTAAATGATTCAACCTCTAAATTATTGAAATCGCAAGGTTTAACAGAGAAAGGATTGATAGCAGCGGTTAAAGAGTTGCGTAAAGGAGAAACGATACAATCTCAATCTCATGAAACTCAGTTAAATATGTTGACTAAGTATGCAAAGAATTTGAACCTCATGGCAAGCGATGGTAAATTAGATCCTGTAATAGGAAGGGATGAAGAAATTAGAAGAACATTACATATACTTACTAGAAGATCTAAAAACAATCCAATTTTAGTGGGGGAGCCAGGAGTAGGTAAAACAGCCATTGTTGAAGGATTAGCTATGCGCATTGTAAATGGTGACGTTCCTGAAAACCTAAAATCAAAAATCATTTTTGCACTTGATATGGGTCAGTTAATTGCTGGTGCAAAATACAAGGGTGAATTTGAAGAAAGGTTAAAAGGTGTAGTAAAAGAAGTTGCTGAAAGTGATGGAGAAATACTGCTTTTTATTGATGAAATACATACCCTAATTGGCGCTGGTGGTGGTGAAGGCGCAATGGATGCTGCTAACATACTTAAACCTGCTCTAGCAAGGGGAGAATTGAGAGCTATTGGTGCAACAACATTAAATGAATACCAAAAATATTTTGAAAAAGATAAAGCGCTTGAAAGAAGATTTCAGAAAGTAATAATAGATGAGCCTAATGTGGAAGATGCTATTTCCATCCTTCGTGGATTAAAAGATAGATATGAAACACATCATCATGTAAGGATTAAAGATGAAGCAATTATTGCAGCTGTTGAACTGTCTAATCGTTATGTAACAGACCGTTTTTTGCCTGATAAAGCCATCGACTTAATTGATGAGAGTGCCGCAAAGCTTCGCTTGGAGATGAATTCTATGCCAGAAGAACTAGATCGTTTAGAACGCCAGATTCGTCAGTTAGAAATTGAGCGGGAAGCTATTAAGAGAGAAGATGATGTTACAAAGCTAAAAGAGTTGAATATTGAAATTAGCAATCTTGCTGTTGAAAGAGATACTTTAAAAGCTAAATGGAAACAAGAAAAAGATTTAGTTGAAAAAGTACAAACAGCAAAAGCAAATATTGAACAATTTAAGCAACAAGCTGAGCAAGCAGAAAGAAATGGTGAATACGGCAAAGTTGCAGAAATTAGGTACGGAAAAATAAAAGAGCAAGAAACTTTAATTGATTCTGTTACCAACCAGTTATTGACTAGCGGCGACAA
>JAYVRC010000022.1:0-3119 GCA_043776615.1 Sphingobacteriia bacterium | reverse complement strand
GTTGATTTAATTGATTACTATTTGATCCTCTGCCTAAACCACCCGCAACTGTAATACCAAAATTTGAACCTGGTTCAAATTTTTGTATTCGATGGTTGGCAGAATCTGCTACATAAATATTAAAAAATTGATCAACACAAACACCTTGTGGACTATTTAATTTTGTTGATTCGTTTCCCGCACCTAATCCACCTGCAACTGTTTCTCCAAATGCACTTCCTTGTGACCATTTTTGAATTCGATTATTTCCTGCATCTGCTATATAAACAAAACCTGCGGCGTCTACATAAACATCTTTTGGATTATTCAATTGATTATTCCTACTTCCTGCTCCATTGCCTCCAGCTATTACAATACCAGTATTGGATCCTGGGGCGTAACGCATTACTCGGTTATTTAATTGGTCGGTAATAAATAAATTACCAAAGTCGTCAACAAAAATTCCTGCTGGCTTATTTAATTGATTCAATCCATTTCCTGTTCCATTACCACCCGCAATTTTACTACCATCAATAGTTGATTTATTGTATCCTGTAACTTGATTATTTACGGTATCAACAACCAATATCGATCCGTTCAAATCAATTCCAATTCCACCTGTTCCTTTAATTCTTTTTTGATTTATAGAACCTGTAACATTTCCACTAATAGGAGTAACCGCCAAAGTGGTCCATATAGAAGTTGATTTTTTTACCACTTTTGAATTAATAGCCCATTCAATTATAAAAGGTCTTCTCCCAAAGTTCCCAATAATACTACCGTCGGTAGCGCATTTAGGACCAGTAATAGAAACATCAATACACTGCGCTGCCAATTGCTCTTGAGCAATTGCAAGTACCAAAAAGGTACAGATTAAAAAACGCAGACTATTTCTACTTCGCATGAAAATTTTTACCAATAAATAAACAATAAATTGCTCCCATTGCTGCAAATCATTGCGCAAGTTTCGGGTGCAGAAAAAAAATTACAAACCTCGTAAGCCGGATTCTGTTTCAACTCCATCATTTATCTAGTCAGATCATTACTAACCTGATCTTGCTGCCTACCCTAGATCTTGGGCGAGCAGCCCTCAAGCGATCCTTTACATGGCATTACAGTACCCAAGGTTTACCCACTATAAATGTTACCATTTTTAGCTGTGAGCTCTTACCTCACATTTTCACCTTTTCTTCGCCTAGGGCGAAGTAGTTATTTTCTGTGGCACTTTCTCTTTCCCAATAAATTGGGAAGCCGGCGCTTAACCGGTGGGTTGCTCTATACTGTCCGGACTTTCCTCCCCGACTAGTCGGGGCGATGGTTCGGGTTTGTATGTATCAAAGATACGTAATGGCAATTACGAGGACGAAGAAGTAGTATGTTTATGATATACACAGCATAAAATACCATGTGTTTGGTAGGATGATCTTACTTATATTCGAAGTAAACCATAGTAGCACCATATCCAAATCGAGCATCATATTGATTTATAAAATATTTCACCGCCTTTTTTGATTTGAGGTATTCATGCACTTCATCCCTTAATTTACCCGAACCAACCCCATGAATTACAACTATTTCGTGTTGTTGATGAGCAATGGAATTGTCAATCCATTTAGCTAACTCATTTAACTGTAAAGTGAGTATTTCAAAATTACTCATGCTTTTATAACCTTCTGTTAATTTCTCAATATGCAAGTCAATTACTGTTCGTGAAGGTGGTAAAAATTCCTTTGCCTTAGAAGCATCATATACTTTGTAGCCTTTTGACCTTAACCTATCTAAAGGGAAAAATTCAACTTCTTTATCAGGGTATTTTTCAAACAATAAATAGGAGAATGTTGGTTCATTATTTTGCTTTAAAGCTTCTACTTTTTGAAACACTTGTTTAGGTTTTAATTTTAAACTAGTTTCAAAATGATTTGCTTTACTTTTAGCAGGTTCATGTAAACTAAAATCAAACAAAAAACTTGGGCTATCGTTTACAGATGCAAAGCTAATATCATGCAAATAAAAATCATGGAAGGGAAGTACATCATTTACCAAGGCAAAATTTTCAACTCCATTAAATAACTGCTGATAAATAAATTTAAATTGATTGCCTGTTTTATTTACTAAGTGTACTTTTAAAACATCAACTACCTCATCGTTAAAATCATCTAACTCAAATTTTGGTATAAAGCTCAACCACACTCCTGTTTCTACCTTAATTTGATTGGGTTGTGGCTTTTCTTTAGGTATTTGATCTATATAAATAGTAGGATCTATTTTTTTAGATGGTACTGCTTTTTTCTCAGTAAATCTTTTAAAATAAGGAAAATCAATTTGGTCCATATAAGCAGGAAACTTTACTCCTCTCACTTCAATTAGTACCATTTTATCGTTAATGATTTCAACTACTTTACCTTCTTCATTGCTGAGTAAAACAAGTATATCGTCGCCCACCTGGTACTTCATTATTGTGCTAATTTGCTTTTTTGTTTGCCATAAAAAAAATAAATTACCAACCCTATTCCCATCCATACAAAAAACCAAAGCCAACTTATTGCAGGAATTTCAATCATTAAATACAAACAACATAAAGCTCCAGCAACTGGAATAAATGAAAACGATTTTATAAAACTTAAATAGGCAGTAATTAAAGCGATAACCATAAATACCAAGAATAATATTTCTTGGTATCCTTCTATTCCAATATTGGCAAATGCATCATTAATTCTTGCTCTAAATAAAAAAGTAATTGCTAAAACAATAGCAGGTATTACAAACTTTCCATTGATGTAGGGCAATTGAAATGCACCTGTATTATTCTTAGATAATTTTGGCAAAACCAATACACCAAAACACACTAGTACAAACGCAAACAAAGTTCCTATACTAGTTAGATCTGTCATTAACCCGCTTCCTACAAATAAAACAGGTACACCACTCATTAACCCTGTTATAATTGTTGCAAAAGAAGGTGTTTGAAATTTAGGATGAACTTTTGCAAACTTCTTTGGCAATAAACCATCTCTACTCATACTCATCCAAATTCTTGGTTGTCCTAATGAAAACACTAATAGAACACTTGTTGTTGCCACAACAGCACTCACAGAAATAATGTATCCTATTTTATTAAGGTGTATTTTATCAAATACATA
>JAYVRC010000021.1:0-3120 GCA_043776615.1 Sphingobacteriia bacterium | reverse complement strand
ATAATAATTGCAATGTTTTTTGATTGATGATATTCTTTGAATAATCAAAAACCAGTTGATCTAAACAAAGTGAAAATTTAGTGAATCGATCGGGGTCGGCAGCAAACAAGTCTCTCATGTGCTTGCGGCTCATTTCATCCTCAAAATGTTTCTTTAATAAAAACCAGGCTTGTGTATTAGTAGGGTTAATTCTTGGTAACATATCTCAACTTAAACTATTGGAATTTAGGGATGTGAAGATAACTATATGCGTTCAATCTCCCTAATTGTTTGAGCAACCATATCCTCACTTATATCTAAATGAAGTACCATTCTAATTTGAGTTGGCGTCATTGCAATAGTTTTAATTCCTTTTTCTGCTAACTGTAGTTCTAAATTTTTTGCAGTAAATTGTCCTTTTACCTCAAATAAAACGATATTGGTTTCAACAGGATTGATGGTTCCTACAAAATCTTTTTTGCTCAATGCTGCAACAATTAATTGAGCATTTTGATGGTCTTGTTCTAATCTTTGTACTTGATGCTTAATAGCATATAAAGCACCTGCTGCAATAAAACCAGCTTGACGCATTCCGCCGCCAAAAACTTTGCGAAATCTTCTTGCTTTTTTAATGAAACTGGTATTACCTAATAAAACACTTCCAATTGGGGCACCTAAACCTTTACTTAAACAAATAGAAATAGAGTCGAATACATTTCCATAATCTTTGGTATTTTCTTTCTTGGCCACTATGGCATTAAATAGTCGAGCACCATCTAAGTGAAGTTTTAAATTATTTTGTAAACAAACATCTTTAATTAATTGAAAGTCAGCAAAATTGTAACAAGTTCCACCGCCTCTATTTGCGGTATTTTCTAAAGAAACCAATGTACTAATTGACTTATGAATATCATTCGGATTGATAGCATTTTGTACTTGATTGGCATTAATTCTACCAAAATTACCCTCTAGTAATCTTACAGATGCGCCAGAATTAAAAGCAATGCCACCACCTTCGTATTGATAGATATGGCTTAAATGTTCACAAATTACCTCATCGCCAGGTTGCGTATGGCATTTGATGGCAATTTGATTTGTCATGGTTCCACTAGGGCAAAATAGGGCTGATTCTGTATTAAAAAGCGCTGCAGAATAGCTTTCTAGCTCATTTACAGTAGGATCTTCACCAAAAACATCATCACCAACTTTGGCAGTATGCATGGCATCTAACATGCCAGCACTAGGTTTTGTAAGGGTATCGGAACGGAAATCAATTATCATGGTTGCAAAACTGCCTTTTTTTTCTAGATAATCTGCAATTTTCCAACGAAAAAATTGTAAATTTGCAGGCTTCCATCAATTTGGAAAGATTTTTAAACTCCAAATATAGTATTTTGAAACATTTGGAGGCTTATCGTCGTTATACTAAAAAGCAATATTACACATGAGGCAACTCAAGATCGCTACGCAGATTACCAACAGAGATTCACAAGCAGTTGAGAAGTATTTACAAGAGATTTCTAAAATCCCAATGATCAACCCCGAAGAGGAAACTACTTTGGCACAAAAGATCAAAATGGGTGATCAGAGAGCTTTAGATAAATTGGTTCAAGCCAATTTACGTTTTGTTGTATCAGTTGCCAAACAATACCAACACCAGGGTCTTTCTTTAAGTGATTTAATTAATGAAGGTAATCTTGGATTAATTAAAGCTGCTCAGCGTTTTGATGAAACCAAGGGGTTCAAATTCATTTCTTATGCTGTGTGGTGGATTCGTCAGTCAATTTTACAAGCACTAGCAGAGCAAGGTCGTCTTGTGCGGTTGCCTCAAAATAAAATCGGAACTTATAACAAAGCCAACAAAGCATATATGGCTTTTGAGCAAGAGCATGAGCGTGAGCCATCAACAGAAGAACTTGCCGAGATTTTAGAAATGAGTGAAACTGAAATCAATAATATTTTTCAGAGCAATACTCGTCACACTTCATTAGATGCTCCTGTTCACGAAGCAGAAGATGTTGCTATGGGAGATTTGTTGGAAGGTTCTGATGATACCGATGAAGATGTAATGAAAGATTCACTAAGAGAAGAAATTAGGAGAGTATTAAAGTCATTAAGTCCTAGAGAAGCAGAAATTGTAAATGCTTATTTTGGGTTAGATGGAGAGAACGGAGTTACAATTGAGCAAATTGGTATGAAATATGATCTTACCAAAGAGCGAATTCGTCAGATTAAAGAACGTGCAATTAAGCGGTTACAAAAAGCGCGTTACAGCAATGCATTGAAAGCTTATTTAGGCTAAGAAATAAACCAATCAGGTTATTTCCCTGTGAGGTAAAAGATATAAAATGCCTCTGTAAATCAGGGGCGTTTTTGTTGATCTTTTTCTTGATTTGTTTGTAATAGTAATATGAAACATAGAAATACATTATTCAATATCCTTTTTTTTATAGGTTTATTATCCTGTGAAAAAAGTATTACTATTACTTCACCCAACTTGCCTTCGAAATTAGTAGTAGATGCTCAAATTGAAAGTGGCGTTCCTCCAATTGTTATACTCTCTACTTCATTAAACTACTTCGAATCGATTGATACTGCAGATTTAAATAAGTCATTTGTAAGAAATGCAAAAGTTACTTTATCGGATGGAACCAAAACTAGTGCGCTTAAACAATTTGAGCAAGTATTTCCTGGAGGCTTTAAATATGTTTATTACTCAAATGATCCTGCCAATCCTTCTGGGGCAATAAAAGGAACATTTGGAAAAACTTATAAACTTACCATTGAATTCAATGGACAAACTTATACAAGCACAACTACTATTCCTCTATTGAATAAAAAAATTGATTCGTCGTTTTATAAG
Organism: Sphingobacteriia bacterium; assembly: GCA_043776615.1. Classification (GTDB taxonomy): domain Bacteria; phylum Bacteroidota; class Bacteroidia; order Chitinophagales; family Chitinophagaceae; genus Sediminibacterium. The sequence goes on along the minus strand of JAYVRC010000021.1, from coordinate 278 downwards.
ATCGTACCCAACAGGCCTGTTACAGATAGTTTTAGAATTGTATCTGCAAAAATTACAGACCCACCAGGATTGGGTAATTATATCCGCTATTTTACAAAAGTAAATTCGCAACAATTTCTTCCAGGTAATAATAGTGTTTTTGATGATAATGTTATCGACGGAAAAACCTATACGGTAGATATTCCTAAAGGAATAGATAAAAATTTTCCTTTAGAAAGAGAGAATTATGGTTTTTTTAAAAAAGGAGACACTGTATTAATAAAGTACAGTAATATTGA
>JAYVRC010000020.1:0-3123 GCA_043776615.1 Sphingobacteriia bacterium | reverse complement strand
TTGAACAGCAGAATATTGAACAGGCAATGTTGTGGTCACTGGGGCGTTCTTTCAAAGCTGATTCAGTTTTCATTGAAGATTTTCTAAAGGTATTGCATAAGCGTATGTATGGCAAGGTATGGGCATGAGCGGGTGGATTTCGCAAAACCAATAAAAACATTGGGGTTGACAAATACCAAATATCCAACGAGTTGAAGTATTTGCTCGATGATGTAAAATTTTGTTTTGCCAACGGTAACGGAAGGCACAGCCGCTTAATGGCCGATATTGTAATTGAGATGATTTTTAAGCAACCGGTTTATACATGGGGTGCAACCAATTTGGTAAAACAGGGCAATAGCCGTTCAGCTTATCTCAATGAAATTAGCGCAGCCGATGGCGGAAATATTCAACCACTAATAAACTTTGCAAGGGCATAACTAAAGTTACGAAAATATAAAATGGTCCAGCTTTTGATTTGCAAGTTCATGAAACCTCGGAAAAACAAAAAAGCCTTACAAATCGATGATTTGTAAAGCTTCCGGTTATTTTGTTGATCACTTCAGTGACCCCACAGGGACTCGAACCCTGGACCTACTGATTAAGAGTCAGTAGCTCTACCAACTGAGCTACGGAGTCATTTTTGAAAAATTATCAATTTTTTTTGCTGGCAGATTTTTTTAATGCAAATGTTCGAACAATATTAAATCCGAATCTAATATCACCATTGCCCCATTTGCCAGTAGTATTTGTAATATATCCTCTTTCGTTCATGCCTGTAGAATTGGTGCAATGCAATTGAAATACATGACCTCCAGTTTCTATATCAAAACCTAAGGATAATGAATTTGTTGTATTGGCTAATGGATTGAATTGATAAAAATATTCTCCATTAATGGCCACTCGTTTTGAAATTTTAATTCTTGCTCCTGTTCCTAAAGAGTATAAATTGTTATCATCTGTTATTAATGGTACTGCATTAATATGTACTAATGATGGCATGAGTTGTAAAGAAAAATTATCATTGAATTTTCGGGCAATAAGTAATTGATGTGCAAAAGACATACGATTGCTAAAACTTAGTACTGGTGTGGCTTTTAAGCCATAATGCATGGCTGATAAAACATAAGCTATGCTGATGGGAATATTTGTTTTGCCAGTAGTTTGTTGTAAAAATTTGTATTTAAGAAAAACATCAATTTCTTTATCAACAGTACTTCTTCCTATACCAATATTTAGTTTATTACTAATTCCATAATCAAAACCCATACGCATTGTTGCATTATCTAAACCAAATAAATTATACGAACCAGAACTTAGGTACCCAAAACGATGTGATATTCTAAAATCTAAATTATGCTTACCAAGCATTTCAACTGTATGCGAATTAACCACTCTAGTGCTTTTAAAGGCTGAAGTAATTTTATTTAAAGTATTGTTGTCTGATTTTTTTGATTCTGTTTCTAAATCTGCAAATAAGTCAACAGTTTTGCTTGTATCAGATTGAGCAAAATTTTTATTGGATGTATAACAGCATAAAATTATTGCAAAATATATGAAACGTTTTTTTAGCATAATTAGTTTGGGTTATTTTATTTAGATATTTTATTAATCGTACTTACAAACTATTGTAGTTTCAACTTCTTCAGCAATTTTATCTCCAATATATTTTCCAGCAATACCAAAATCTCTAACTTTTATTTTAAAAGAAGCACTCGATTTTACACTGCCTTTATCAACTACAATTGTTCCATTGGTATTTATTTTTTTTGATACTCCATGAATGGTTAAAACTCCTTCTGCCTTTATGTTATAGGCACCATCTTTTGAAAAATTTACATCGCTCAAATTAATAATTTTCCCTTTAAAATCTGCTTTAGAAAATTTTGAACTTTCCATATAATTTTCGTTAAAATGCTCTTGCATTAAAGCATTCTTAAATGTAAAACCTTTAATTAATAGCATAAAAACAAGCTGACCACTTTTATCAGATAATTTACTTAGTGTTTGGTTATTGATTGCCTCAATAGTTTCTAAAGGGGTATTTGCATTAATACTAATACTTCCACTTTTAGTTGAATATATTTTTTCTTGACTAAATGAAGTAATAGAAAATGAAATGGCTAAGATGAAAACAAAAAATTTATACATAATAAAATATTTTAATTATTTAAAGCTCCATCAACAATCCATTTGTTTACTTTGGCAATATCGCATGAATTTAATTTTGCTGCCCCTTTAGGCATTCTTCCAGTTTTAATATTTTGTAATAATAATCCTCCATTGCTACCTGGGTTGGTATTTACCCAATTCTTTACAGAAGCATAATTATCCAATATTATGCCACTACCAAAAGAGCTAGCTGTATTTGTTGCATGACAGTTATAACAATTATTGGCTAAAATTGTTATAACTTCTGAACTATATTTTACATTTATAGAATCGCAAGCAAATAAAACTTCTTTCTTATTATTAACACAACTGCTGGTAGTAAATACAAAAAAGAAAATAACACCTACACATAAAAAAGCTAAACTTCTTTTTATCATGTACAAAAATTTATTGAATAAAGATAATAATTTAAACGTAAGAGATGATAATCAATATCAATAACAAATTTAAAATATATTAAACTTGAATATTTGTTAAATATTAATATGTTTATTGTACTAGTAACTTAACATTGCAATTTAATTTTTGTAATGAAATATTTATTTTTTTTACTAATTGTATTTTCTGCTACAAAGTTGTGGGCTCAGAAAATTATACAATCTGATTCTTTAGATGTAAATGCAATTAATTTATCTGATGTTATTGTTTATGCTAACAAGTTTCCAGAAAAAATAAGAAGGGTTACACAAACTGTACAAATCATTACTGATAAAAAAATATTAAATCTTCAAGCCAATACAGCAGATGTATTAGGTAACACTGCAAATGTATTTGTTCAAAAAAGTCAACAAGGTGGTGGAAGCCCCATTATAAGAGGTTTTGAAGCCAGTAGAGTTTTGTTAATGGTTGATGGTGTTAGATTAAACAATGCTATTTACCGGGCTGGACACTTACAAAATATTATTACTGTTGATAATATGTGTTTAGATAGAGTTGAAATTTTATATGGGCCATCATCAACTATTTATGGAA
>JAYVRC010000019.1:0-3123 GCA_043776615.1 Sphingobacteriia bacterium | reverse complement strand
GATGAGTATCAAATGATTATTGTTTGTCCTGATGGAGCAATCGGTAGTTGGTATTTTGATAGTCCGGTTGATAGCTCATACAAATATGAAACTTTTATTGGTACTGAAGTACCCCAATATATTGATGCTAATTTTAAAACAATTGCAAATAGAAAAGCAAGGGCAATAACTGGGTTTAGCATGGGTGGGCATGGGGGTATATTTTTAGCTTTCCGTCATTCAGCATTATATAGTGCTTGTGGTAGTATGAGTGGGGCATTACATGTAACAGTTATTACTAAAGGATATCAGCTTGAGCAAAGGCTAGGGGATACGGCAATCAACAAAAAATACTGGAATGATTGGAGTGCGTTGAATGTAGTTGAAAATAAACCAACAGATTCTTTGGGTATAATTATAGACTGTGGCACTGAAGATAGAGTTATGCCAATGAACAGAGCAATGCATGATAAGTTATTAAAACTTAAAATTCCACATGAGTATACCGAGCGGCCTGGTAACCACGATTGGCGTTATTGGAATATTGCAATTGATTACCAATTACTTTATTTTAGTAAACATTTTAAGCAATCACTTTCTCAATCTTGAGAATCATTACAACATTATAATCAATATCGCAATTACTCTTATATAATTCGGTAAAACGAATTATTGGGATTTCATTTAAACGATTAATCATCAATTGATAGCCCATATCTGCATGAATATGGTATGGATTCATGGCTTGACCAATATTTTTACAATACTGCTCGTATTTTGGTTGGTCGGGAAATACCAATATAAGAGTTCCATTATTTTTTAAAACTCGAATGAATTTTTTTAATGCATCGGTTGTGTCTGTAAAATCTTCTATTAAGTGGCTTGTATAAACATAATCGTATGTATTATCGGCAACTGGTATTTCATCTTTTATTACATCACAAGGAATATCTACTTTGTCTTTACCAGCATTGGCATATGGCTGAGGAAAGTCAATTCCATCGCAATTTGTTTTTACTACTTTATCTCCACCAAAGCCAATATCACAGCCCTTTCCAATACAATACGGCAATACCCATCTTCTAACTTTGGAGGTTTCAGAAGGGTGTTGAAATTTAATACCAAACCACCTACTTAAAGTGCCTTTTATTTTTCTTTCTACTATGTAATGATATAACTGCATTTTATTTCAATAATTTAATAAACCTTTTAAAGCATCAATTCGGAATTGAATAATTGGTTTCATTTTTGTTGGTTCACCTTTTAGAAAGTAACCAGCAGCCAAAATAAATGAAGCTCCAAGTTTAAATAAATATTCGATTATTTTTTTTATAAAAGTAGCATTGCTAATTTCTTTTGTTCTCACCCTTTCACCTCTTCCTATTCCACTGGCAACTCTATATAAATATTCATTGGTTAGTTTTTTAGTTTCCACTATATGTTCAACTATAATAAATGGGTCGTAATAAATAGTTTTACCGATTGCTTTAAGTTTTAGAAAAAATTCCTTGCCTTCACCCCCAATTCTATAATTTCCTATAACACCAGGCAAAGCAGTATTGAAGCCATTTACAGTAAAAAAATCTTCTTTTCTAATGATCATATTCGATTCGAGTGGATATTTATTTGGACTGAACTCAGTAACTTTTTGTGCGTAATCAAAATTGCCAACTAAAGATGAAACAAAATAGCTCATCCATTTTGGTTTTGCTGGAATATACCTAGGTATGATTCTTCCACCAAGGCCGCCAGCATCAGGGTGGTTATTAAAAAAATGAATAATTCTTTGTAAATAATTTTTTTCAGCAACTGCATCGTCATCCATAAAACAAAGCAATGGAGATTTTGCAATTTTTGCTCCAGTATTTCTAGCAAATGAAGCTCCTTGTTGTTGTTCATTAATAAAACAAAACTGAGCGTCTGAATGATTTGTAATAAAATTGGTACAAACTATTTCGGTATTATCTGATGAATTGTTATTTACAATGATCACTTCAAACGCATCTTTTGGTAAGGTTTGATTATATAAACTTTCCATAGCTTCCTGAATATAATCGGCTCTATTATAGGTGCATATAACAATTGATATGGAAAGTTTATTGGTACTCATTACTGCAAAGATAAAATGGATTCCTGTACAATTTTAGTCCAATTTGTTTTTAAATAAAAAGAATCGGGGGGCAAGTAATTTGATTGATGTGGGATAACATTTTTCATAGCATCAGCAAAAGCAGTCCAGTTATAGTTTTCAATTAACTGAAGCTGATCACCTAATTCTATTTCATTAAATCCTGCCCCGCTTTTTTTACAGGCTATTACTCTTTTTCCATGCGCAATAACTTCTACTAATTTTGTTTTAATACCTGTGCCCAAAGTAATAGGGCAAATAAAACAGTCTATCCCTTTATTGTATAGGTTTATATCATGTACAAAGCCTTTAAAAATGATTTGTTCTTTTTGTTTAATTACTTTTTCCCACTCTTCAGATATTTGATTGCCACAAATGAAAATTTTAAACGGATTGATTGAATTGTCTAATCGCTTTAGCAGTTCTTGTATAATTATATATAAGGCATCAACATTTGGTAAGTAATCAAGTGTGCCATTAAATAGAAATAGTACGGTATTTTTACTTAGGCTGTTTTCTGAAATTAATAATTCTCTACACCTAATATTTTCTTCCTCAGAAGCTGGAGATATTGTTTTTGATCCATAGTGTAAGGTTTTGCAAACTGCTGGAACTAGATTCCATTTATTAATTGCAAATTCTCTTTCTTCATCTGTTATAAAAAAATTGATATTAGCTGTACGATGAACCCATCCTTCATATTTGTAATATAAGTGCCAGCCCATTCTACGCATATCTTTAAAACGGAGCGCCTCTATATTTGCAGATTTAATTGCTAATTTTTTTTTGGTAATAAGCCTCAATAAAAAGCCGAGCCAACCAAAATAGCTATGATCTATTAAAATAATATCGATCTTTTCTTTACGTATAATAGTACAAAGTTTGAAAACATAAAGCAGATTTAAAAACGCCAACCAGTTATTGTATAGAAAAGGATAAATAGTAAAAGGGGCATATCGATCTACTTGATTATCTCTTGACACAGCTAATACCACTTTGGTATATTTGGATAATTC
>JAYVRC010000018.1:0-3130 GCA_043776615.1 Sphingobacteriia bacterium | reverse complement strand
CTGCTTTTAACAAAGGCACAGCTTATGTTTCTGCAACGCGTTATAAGTTTAATGATTATGCATCCCATACTTATAAAACTACTGATTATGGTAAAACCTGGACAAAGATTAATAAAGGAGTAAAAGAAGATGATTTTATAAAAGTGATAAGAGAAGATAAAAAACGGCAAAATATTTTATACGCTGGTTCAGAAAGAGGGTTTTATTTATCACAAGATGCTGGTAATAGTTGGCAGGTACTTCAACTAAATCTTCCTGTTGTTCCTGTAACCGATTTAATGATTCGCGACAATGACTTAGTTGCAGCTACTGCAGGAAGGGCTTTTTGGATTTTAGATGATTTAGGTGCTATTCAACAATACAATGAACAGCAGGGGAAGGTAGTTTTGTATCAACCTAAACCTTCCTATAAATTTGGTGGGGGCAATGGTTTACCCGAAGCAAATCCAACAGCAGGACAGAATGCAGCTGAAGGAGTAATATTAGACTATCATTTAACAACAGTTTCAGAGACTGACACATTGTTATTGCAAATATTTGATATGTCCGGTAAACAAATCAGAACATACTCCAATCTTTCAGATGAAAAATACAGTAAATATCCAGGTGGTCCTGCTCCCTCAGAAAAGCTACAAGTTAAAAAAGGGCATAATCGTTTTTTATGGAACGGAAGAACTGAAACTGTTAGTCCAGATATAAAGGGTGTATATATTTATGGAAATTATGGAGGCTATTCAGTAGCGCCGGGTAAATACAAAGCTAGACTAGAATTCAACCATCAAATAAGCGAAACTGATATTTTGTTATTAGCTAACCCAAAAATTAAAGCCAGTGAAAACGATTGGAAGGAACAACAAGAAATATTGGCTACTATTACCTCCAACATCAGTGAGATACATCAACAAGTAATTGATATTCGTAAACTGAAAAAACAATTAACTCATCAAATAGACATATTAAAAGATGTAAAAACTGCTGATTCAATTGTTACACAAGCGAAAAAAATTAGTAAAGAAATTGATGACTGGGAAAAAAATATTGTAGAAAGTCGCATCCAAAATGGTCAGGATGTAATTAATTGGCCTAGCAGAATAAATACGGAGTTTTTTAATATTAGAGGATTAGCCGATGCCGCAGATCCCAGAATAACGCAAGGAATAAAATTAAGGTTGGCAGATTTACAAGCGCAATGGCAAAACGAAAAAGCTAAATTAATTGATATCAAAAAATCACTTAATAATTATAATAAATTGTATAAAGAGAATGGGATAGAGGCAGTTCAATTTTAAATTAATTTGTAAAAGTTTATTTTAGGTTGGTTCATTTTATAAATTGAACAAAAAACTTAAATAATGTGTTCTTATATTCTCAATAACTTAATAACTCTTTAATAAATGCTCGAGAACATATTCCCTTCAACCGATCAGATACCAGCCCAATGGCAATTGAATGGTTTTATAGAACAACGTGAATACCTTATTAATGGCGAATTAAGAATATGGGATGGACCAATGAATGATGTTATATCGCCCATAACTATCATTAATGGAAATGGGAATGTAAAAAATAGCATTGGAAGCACTCCATTGTTAACTGAGAAAGAATCCTTAGAAGCATTAGATTCAGCAGTACTTGCATACAATAATGGCACAGGTGAATGGCCAACAATGGTTATTAAAAAACGAATTAAGCATGTAGAACATTTTTTGCTTCAAATGAAAAAGCAAAGAACTGATGTAGTTAAATTATTGATGTGGGAGATTGGGAAAAATTTACAAGACAGCGAAAAAGAATTTGATCGAACTTGTATATATATTGAGGATACTATTAAGGAACTAAAAAACCTAGATCGTAGAAATTCTAAGTTCGAAAATGAAGAAGGGATTATTGCACAAATACGTAGGGTTCCTTTGGGTGTTGCTTTGTGTATGGGACCATATAATTATCCATTGAATGAAACATTTACCACATTGATTCCCGCACTATTAATGGGTAATACGGTTATATTTAAGCCAGCTAAATATGGTGTACTGTTTTTAAAACCTTTACTCAATGTATTTAATGAATGTTTTCCAAAAGGAGTAATCAACATCATATATGGAAAAGGTAGAGAAACCGTTGGTGCAATGATGGAGACTGGAAAAATTGATGTATTTGCATTTATTGGAACCAACAAAGGAGCAACTGATATTAAAAAATTACATCCAAAACCTCATCGTTTAAGAAGTGTTTTAGGACTTGATGCAAAAAATCCGGCCATCATTTTACCTGATGCAGATATTGATATTGCTGTTAAGGAAGCAGTAGCTGGATCATTATCTTATAATGGACAACGTTGTACAGCAATAAAAATAATATTTGTACATGAAAAAATTATTGACACTTTTAATCAGCAATTTTTAAGTGAAGTTGCCAAATTAAAGATTGGTATGCCATGGGAAGTTGGAGTGAAAATTACTCCATTACCCGAACCAGGTAAAACTGAGTATTTAGCTGACTTAGTTAATGATGCTAAACTAAATGGAGCAGTTGTATTAAATAAAAATGGGGGAGAAGTAAACGATACTTTTTTCTTCCCAGCTGTTTTATATCCAGTAAACGATAAAATGAAGATTTATAGGGAAGAGCAATTTGGACCTATCGTTCCAATAGTTCTATATAAAAATATTGAAGAAGTTATCAACTATATTATACAATCGAATTTTGGTCAGCAACTGAGTATATTTGGAAATGACCCTAAAAAAATAGGATCATTAATCGATGAATTGGCCAATCAGGTTGGTCGTATCAACATCAATGCCCAATGCCAACGAGGACCAGATGTTTTACCATTTAGCGGAAGAAAAGATAGCGCTGAAGGAACATTAAGCGTAGCAGATGCTTTAAGAGCCTTTAGTATCAGAATTTTGATTGCTACAAAAGACAATGATGTTAATAAGGAAATAGTGCAAACCATTGTTCGTGAAAATCAAAGCAATTACCTCAGACTAGATTATATATTTTAGTATTTTTTGCATTTTTAAAAAAGTGTTTTACCTTTGTTAACTAAATGGTTAAACTGAATGGTCAAAACGCGAAATGATGCGAGTACGCAAGAGCGTATTTTAGAGGCAGCCAAAAAAGTATTTCT
>JAYVRC010000017.1:0-3133 GCA_043776615.1 Sphingobacteriia bacterium | reverse complement strand
CTGATGGAATAAGTGCTTATTTGAATGCAGATGAGGAAGTATATGCTGCACCAGAAAAATATTTTGATCAAGTTATTGAAATCAATTTATCAGAATTAGAGCCGCATTTAAACGGACCATTCACTCCAGATTTAGCAACACCTATTTCTAAAATGAAAGAAGTTGCGGCAGCAAATGGATGGCCAACAAAAATAGAAGTTGGTTTAATTGGCAGTTGTACCAATTCATCTTATGAAGATATTAGCAGAGCAGTAAGTTTAGCTAAACAAGTAACTGAAAAAGGATTAAAAATTAAATCTGAATATACTATAACTCCAGGTAGTGAGCAGGTTAGATATACCATTGAAAGAGATGGATTTTTAGAAGAATTTGATAAAATTGGTGCTACTGTTTTTGCCAATGCATGTGGACCATGTATTGGAATGTGGGATAGGGTTGGTGCAGAAAAACAAGAACGCAACACAATTGTACACAGTTTCAATAGAAACTTTGCAAAACGAGCAGACGGCAATCCGAATACAATGGCATTTGTTGCTAGTCCAGAATTAGTAACTGCTTTAGCTATTGCAGGAGATCTTACATTTAATCCGATCACTGATTATTTAACTAATGAAAATGGTGAGAAAGTTAAATTAGACGAACCAACTGGTATGGAATTGCCATCTCGTGGATTTGCAGTGGAAGATGCAGGATTTCAAGCTCCAGCTGCAGATGGAAAGGGTGTTTCTATTAAAGTAGATCCAACCAGTAAACGTTTACAATTATTAGATCCTTTTGCAGCATGGGAAGGTACTGATTTGAAAGGACTAAAATTATTGATTAAAGCAAAAGGAAAATGTACAACAGATCATATTTCTATGGCAGGGCCTTGGTTAAAATTTCGTGGACATTTAGATAATATCTCCAATAATATGTTGATTGGTGCTTTGAATTTTTTCAATGAAAAAACCGACAATGTAAAAAATCAATTAACTGGTGAATATGGTGCAGTACCTGCAACACAAAGAGCTTATAAAGCTGCTGGCATCGGATCAATTGTTGTAGGAGACGAAAATTATGGCGAAGGAAGTTCTCGAGAACATGCTGCCATGGAACCACGTCATTTAGGTGTTCGTGCTATTTTGGTAAAGTCTTTTGCCCGTATACATGAAACCAATTTGAAGAAACAAGGAATGCTTGGTTTAACTTTCAACGACAAAAATGATTATGATAAGATTCAAGAAGATGATAACATTAGTATTGAAGGATTAACCTCATTTGCTCCTGGCAAGCCGCTTTCGATTGTATTGAGTCATAAAGATGGGACTACTGATACCATTAGTGTTAACCATACTTACAATGAACAACAGATAGAATGGTTTAAAGCAGGTGGTGCATTGAATATTATTCGCAAGCAAGTTGCTGGGTAGTTATAATAAATAAAAAGAAGAGGCAACAGGATGAAAAATTTCATTCTGTTGCCTCTTTTGTGAAATAGATCCGATTTAATTTTAATCGAATAAATGACTCGAATTATTAATTCACTTGTTGGCAATCATTACGACGTATTAATAGTTGGTGCTGGTCCCGCTGGTTCCTCATGTGCATTGGCACTTAAAGATGCTGGTTTGAAAGTTGCAATAATAGATAAGGCAAGAAGTTTTCCTAGAGATAAAATATGTGGTGATGCAATCATTGGAAGTGCAGTGAAGGTTTTGAATTCATTAGATTCATCATACGCAAAAGCACTCGAACAATTTCCAATAAAACAAACTATTTCAAGTACCCGTTTAATAAATCATTCAAAAAGAGAAGTAACACTAGACTGGAAACTTAAAGCGTATAATTGTAAGAGAGTAGAATTTGATCATTTTTTGGTAGAATTAGTTCAAAAAAATACGTCAACAGAATTTATTTTACAAACGGAAATAAAATCTGTTGAGGTGTTTGAAGATCACCTCCAATTAAATACACCAAATGGTAGTATTACAGGGTCTATTGTAGTTGGATGCGATGGAGCACATTCCATTATTGCAAAAAAAATGGCTGGTTTTGTTATTGATAGAAACCACTATTCAGGAGCAGTGCGTGTATATTGTAAAAACATTAAAGGAAAATCCCCAAACACGAATGAAGTATTTTTTTCTAGAAAATTCATGCCAGGTTATTTTTGGATTTTTCCGGTATCAGAAAATGTATATAATATTGGGTTTGGAATGTTGTCAAAAACTATTTCTGAGCGAAAAATAAATCTCTCAAAAGCTTTGTATGAAGTAATTGATGAGTTCCCTGAACTAAGAGAAAGATTTAAGAATGTAGAAATACTATCTGAAATACAAGGATTTGGATTGCCATTAGGAACGAGAGATTTACCAATTTCTGGAGAAAGATTTTTGTTATGTGGAGATGCTGCATCCTTAATTGATCCGGTTTCAGGAGAAGGTATTGGGAATGCAATGTCAAGTGGGCTACTTGCTGCTAATCATATAATAAAGAATTTTAAAAATAATTCATTTTCAAAGGAACTCAATAAAGAATATGACAACATTGTTTATCAAAAATTAGGGAAGGAATTAAAAAGAAATACGAATATATTAAGATGGTGCAGTAGATTTCCTTCATTATTAAATCTTGGAATTTATATGCTTTCTAAACATTTCCCTTTTAATAAATTATTCCGAAAATATGTTGAATAATAATTATAAGAAAATTTGCATTAAGTCTAAATAATTTTAAATCATAAAAAATAACAAAAGGGCTCATCATATTATACTTCGTCATTTTTGGCTGTTATATATTATGGTCCAGACAACCCGATTATTTTGATGGTGAAAAATATCCGGCAACTATTCAAATACAAATGGACAGTGTTTCTAATAAATTTGTGCCAAAAGCAGTTTATTCAATTGGGTTAAATCAGTATAGAGTAAATGCATCATACCCTTTAATTAATTACTATGCAAATGAAAGAGTTGAAGTAATTGTTGAGCATGAACATCCGAGTAGGGCAGTAGTATATCGTTTTTGGGGATATTGGATTACATGGGGAGAGTTATTAACTTCAATTGTAATGGCTATTTTACTTTTTCAGGTTGCAGCATCAATAACAAAAAATCCAACTCCAGAAGCTTTATTGGAACAGATGAGCTATCAT
>JAYVRC010000016.1:0-3134 GCA_043776615.1 Sphingobacteriia bacterium | reverse complement strand
CTTTAGATGGCTGCTAGAACCGATCTATTTCAATCTCCTGATTATTTAATGGTAGATGATTTACTTACCGAAGAACATAAATTAATTCGTGAAACAGTACGTAATTATGTAAAGAAGGAAATTTCTCCCATAATTGAAGACTATGCTCAAAGAGCAGAATTCCCCGAACAAATAGTTATGCAATTGGGAGATTTAGGTTGTTTTGGTCCTACAATTCCTGAACAATATGGTGGCGGTGGGTTAGATTATATAAGTTATGGCTTAATGATGCAAGAACTTGAAAGGGGTGATAGCGGTGTAAGGAGTACAGCAAGTGTTCAAGGTAGTTTAGTGATGCACCCAATTTATGCATATGGAAATGAAGCACAAAGAAATAAATACCTGCCAAAATTAGCTTCTGGCGAATGGCTAGGTTGTTTTGGATTAACAGAACCTAATCATGGAAGCGATCCTGGTGGAATGCTTACTAATTTTAAAGATGCAGGAGATCATGTAATTCTCAATGGAGCAAAAATGTGGATTAGCAATGCTCCATTTGCACAAATTGCTGTTGTTTGGGCTAAAAATGAAGCTGGTGAAATTCAAGGAATTATTGTTGAAAGAGGCATGGAAGGATTTTCAACTCCAACAACTCATGGTAAATGGAGTTTGCGTGCTAGTGCCACTGGCGAATTGGTTTTTGATAATGTAAAAGTACCTAAAGAAAATATATTGCCTAATATAAAAGGATTAAAAGGACCATTGGGTTGTTTAACTAAAGCAAGGTTTGGAATTGCCTGGGGTGCATTGGGTGCTGCAATGGATTGCTATGATACAGCATTGCGTTATAGCAAAGAAAGAATTCAATTTGATCGACCAATAGGTGGGTTTCAACTTCAGCAGAAAAAATTGGCCGAAATGATCACAGAAATAACTAAAGCACAATTGTTGGTTTGGAGAGTTGGGGTACTCATGAATGAAGGGAAAGCAAATCCTCAACAAGTAAGTATGGCAAAAAGAAACAGCTGCGAAATTGCCACTAATATTGCTAGAGATGCACGTCAAATGCTTGGTGGGATGGGTATTACTGGAGAATATAGTATTATGAGGCATATGATGAATTTAGAAAGTGTAATTACTTATGAAGGGACTCATGATATTCATCTTTTAATAACTGGAATGGATATAACTGGTATTAATGCTTTTAAATAAATCTTCAATCTGTTTATATTCAATTGAAGATTGTAGTTTGAAGATTTTAATAAGACTATGAAAATATTTCTTCTCGGTATGATGGGTAGTGGTAAAAGCTACTGGAAGCAGCATTTAGCAAAAATGTTGAAAACGGGAGGTTACGATTTAGATTTTATTATTGAAGCTCAAGAAGAAAAATCCATTAGTGAGTTATTTAATGAAGATGGGGAAAAATATTTCAGAGAAATAGAAGCAAAGCTCTTACGATGGTTTGCTGAAAAAAAAATATTTGTTCTTGCAACAGGAGGTGGTACACCATGTTTTCACGAAAATATGAAATGGATGAATGAACAAGGTATAACTATCTGGATAGATGAACCAATTGAAGTATTAACGGAAAGACTATTGAAGGAAAAAAGTCACCGTCCTTTAATTAGTCACTTAGATGAAAATGGTATCATTGAATTTCTTAAAAATAAATACAACGAGCGCAAACAATATTATTCACAATCAACACATCATTTAAAAGGCGAAAAAATCAATCTAAAAAATTTTAAAAAAATAATCAATCAACATGTATAAACCATTTATAATTACTGCTTTATTACTTGGTGCTCTAGCAGTTTTACTCGGCGCTTTTGGAGCCCATGGACTAAAGGATTATGCTAATGAACAAATTTTCGCCACATACGAAACTGCTGTAAAATATCAATTCTTTCATGTATTTGCTCTTGCGTTAACTGGTATTCTATACAAAGAGTATCCTAACAAAGCAATACTATTTGCTGGAAACTTATTTATAATTGGCATATGCTTATTTTCAGGATCCTTATACCTTCTCACATTATTTTCTATTTCTGGTAATACTCAATTTAATTGGATTGGAGCTATAACGCCGATCGGCGGACTACTTTTAATATCAGGATGGGTTTTAATATCAGTTAAAATAGCTAGTTACAAACGTTAAGTGGAAAACTGTAAAATTTAAAATCAGTTTTGCACATTGCCCATTTTGAGTCATTTTGCATAAGCCATGGCTTATATTTGTTAACATGGCCAATAGCTTAAAAAAGAAAACGCCACCGCCTCCAGATCCTGAATCGCTTACCCCCGATAAAGAAGCTGAAATTACAGTAACGGAAGTGGTTAAAGATGAACGAACTGCAAAAATTGCAGGATCAATGAGTTTGTTGTTTACGCTATTTCTTTTTATTGCATTTACGTCCTATTTATTTACCTGGCAAGAAGATCAAGATAAAGTTCAACAATTTGGTATTCGAATTTTTGCTATCAATGATGTTCGTGTTACTAATTTATTGGGTGTATTGGGTGCCTATTGTGCACATACTTTTTGGTACAATGGTTTTGGATTAGCATCCTATCTTTTTTGTACTTTCTTTTTTGTATTAGGGGTGAATTTGCTCTTTGGAAAAAAAGTATTCAAACTCCTTAGAAATGTAAAATATGTATTAGTTGGTTTATTTGTATTTAGTATGAGTTTTGCTTTTGCAACAAAAGGCGCTGATTTTTCGTGGGGTGGAGCTGTAGGTGAATTAGTAAGTGAATGGGTAACGAAATGGGTAGGAAATTTTGGTACAGGCGCAATAATTGGGCTATCATTTTTTTGTTATATCATTTGGCGGTTTAATCCTACTTTTAAAATTCCTGATTGGAAATTTGATTTTTTTGATAAAAAAGAAAATGAATTATCCCCAAATCTTGCTTATGAAGCAGAAACTTTGCAAGTAAATGAAGTAGAAGAAATTCCTGAAGAGTCGTTAATTGAATCAGCTCCAATGAGCAATAATAAATTAAAAAACGAAAGTTCATTGGTTGAAGTAATTCTACCCTCTAATAATATAGAAGATAATCCTATGAATGATTTTGACATCCTTGAAAAGGAAGAAGTAGAAATTGAAGAACAAGAGGAAGAAGCTGAAGAGATAGAAGAAATTCAACCA
>JAYVRC010000015.1:0-3141 GCA_043776615.1 Sphingobacteriia bacterium | reverse complement strand
CTTGTCTGTTTGCAAGGTTATCGTATTGATTCATGTACATAGAGTTAGGAATTTCTTTTCCCAATCTTTTTGCTACACTATAATAACTGCGTGGATCTTCTGGTAAAACATTGGTGGGACAAACGATCACTTCTGCACCTACGGCTTTTAAAATATCTGCTTTTTCTTTTGATTGTTTGTCAGTGGTTACAAAAATACACTTGTAACCTTTTACACAAGCTGCCAAGGCTAATCCCATACCAGTATTGCCGCTCGTTCCTTCAATAATAGTGCCTCCAGGCTTTAGTTTACCTTCTTTTTCAGCCACTTCTACCATTTTCAAAGCCATTCTATCTTTAATAGAATTACCAGGGTTAAAGTAATCCACTTTGGCTAAGATAGTACCTGGTATGCCAATGGAAACCTTATTCAATTTGATCATTGGCGTATTGCCAATTGTTTCTAATACATTATTCTTCCACATAAAAGCTAACGCTTGTTTGTACAAAGGTATAGGTTTGGAATCAAGGTTCTTATCCTTTAAAACTATTGTCTAAAGAAAATTTTTCAGGAAATTTTGGAGAAACATTTTGGTAGAACTCCATAATTTCTTCCATTGTCTGTTTAAATTCTGTGGGATAAATTATTTTGCCAATACCTGCAGTTTTAGTTGCATAGTCAACATAGCCCAAAAGAATGGGAACATTGGTTTGTTGGGCAACATAAAAGAACCCTGTTTTCCATTTATCACGTTTACTTCTTGTTCCTTCTGGAGTAATTACTATGATTAATTCTTTATTTTTAGTAAATAAATTCGTCATTGCATCAACAAAACTAATTCGATTACCACCTAATCTTGGAGTTCTATCAATGGCTATTCCTCCCAATGGGTTCATAATAATATTAAATGGAAATTTCATCCACTCTTTTTTTACAGTAAACCTTATTTTTAATTTGTAAATGGAGAATGCTGCAATCATATACCAAAAATCCCAATTGCTAGTATGAGGTGCGGCAATAATGATACTTTTTTTAATATCATTAGGTAATTGGTAATCAACTTTCCATCCTGTTTGTTTAAAAATAAACAAGCATATTTTTCGAATCATGTAAAATTAAATTAGGGAGTTAAGCCTTAAATGATTTGGCCATTTTTGTACATAGATCACTTGAAACCATTTTTGCTGCAACTTTAATCATGTTATTAAACGCTTTTGCAGTACTAATTCCGTGGCCAATTATTACAGGTTTTGCAACACCCAATACAGGTGTGCCTCCATAATTTTCATAATGGAATCGATTGAAGTATTCGTCGTTTTCAACACCTCTTTGAACAGCAATATCATAAACTGATTCAGCTAATTTTAAAACTATGTTTCCAGTAAATCCATCACATACCATCACATCAGCTTTATCGCCAAATAAATCTCTTCCTTCAATATTTCCAACAAAGTTTATTTGAATATTTTCTTTTAAAAGGGGATAGGTTGCTTGTGCTAAAATATTTCCTTTTCCTTTTTCTTCTCCAACATTAATTAACCCAACTTTTGGATTGGTTAACCCAACAACATGCTCGGCATACAAACTTCCTAAAATGGCAAATTGGTTGAGTAGTTCTGGTTTACAATCGGCATTCAAACCAACATCTAATAAAACCCCTGTAGACCCATTAATTTTTGGAACGATGGTAGCTATTGTTGGTCTTGATACTCCTTCAAGAGCTTTGATGGTAAACATTGCACCTACTAACATTGCACCTGTATTACCCGCACTTATAAAAGCATCAATTTTTCCAGTAGTTAATAAATGGAAACCAATTGCAATAGAAGATTGTTGCTTTTCTTTTAAAGCTTTTGTCGGATGCTCGTGATACCCTATTACTTCTGAGGCATGTATAAAATGCAAATTAGGTGATGATATATTGTATTGCTCCATAAGAGATTTTACAATGGCTTCATCACCTATACAAAATATATTTACTGAACCTATTATAGTATCGGACATAAATAATTGGATCCCTTTCACTGCTTCTAGCGGTGCAAAATCTCCTCCCATCATGTCTAATCCTATATTCATGTCAGTAATCTACTAAAATAAATTGATCTAAAAGGTTATGCTTTCAATGGTGCTTTTTCTGCAACCAATTTTCCTTTGTAGAACAATTTACCTTCGCTCACATGAGCACGGTGGCGAATATGTAATTCTCCTGTTGTGCTATCTTTGCTTAGGGTTACTTCCTGTGCAACATAGTGTGTTCTTCTTTTAGCACTTCTCTGCTGTGAATGTCTGCGTTTTGGATTCGGCATTGCTCAATATTTATTATATCAAAAAAAAAGTTATTCTAAATCTTTAAATTTTTCTAGTCCCTTCCATAAAGTTGGTGAATCTTTTTGGGCTTCTTCTTCCATCTTTCTTAATTTTTCCAATACTTCTTTATTGCATTTTACCCCGCCAAATTCTTCTGGCTTACACATTTTTTGCAAGGGCAAACTAAGATTGATGAATTCATATATCCAATCCGCTAAGTATAAATGACTTTCACCTCTGCCAATATAATATACATCAGGATCTTCTTCCTGCTCGTTCATTGCATTCGGTTCATCTACCATTTTAACAATGATATTGAACTCATCCCATAACTGAAAAGGGATACTGTTTCCGCAACGATCGCAATTAGATTCTACTTTACCATCGATATCAAATTTTAATAAAATAAAGCCTGTTTTTTTGTCCAGACTCAATTTGATATTAGCAGTACAGTTCTTAAAATCCTGCTCACCATATGTAACAAAGAACTTATCTTCCACCTTGTATTCATATAGATGAATCCCCGGCTTCAAACCCACAAAAGCGATCTCAAATTCACGCCGATTACTCATATCCACATTTTAAGGGTGTGCAAAGGTAGAAAAAAGCACCCAATTTGCCAAAGTAAACCCAAAAAATGCCGTTTATGGATTTACGCATAGTAACTTTAGCAATTAATTTCATATGTCAATTGCAATTACCATTAATAAAAACCTTCTAAAAAGTACTTTTGGGCTGCTTTTTGGATCATTTCTTTTGTTTTTTATTGAATTTTGGCCCGATTTTGTGGAAAAACACTATTCTCTTGGTTTTTATCCACTTTTTGGAAATTGGCTAAGATTGCTCACTGGTTGG
>JAYVRC010000014.1:0-3153 GCA_043776615.1 Sphingobacteriia bacterium | reverse complement strand
CTGCCAATTTTTGTTCAATATGGTGTCTTTATTGGTAAATTCTCTTCGCCGAATATTATTTCCAGCCGGATAATAAGATAAATTTTCTTCAATATATTGTTGAGAAGTTTCTGATGGGATTCTTCTTATGTAAATTTTAATGGTGCTATCTTTAAAAACATCAAATCCAAAAATAAAGTTTGTTCCTAGACTAGCATAATATTGATCAATCTTGGTTGCTGCTTCCTCTGGCAATTTAGCAAACACATCATTTAGATTTGAAGTAGGCATATATTTATATGCGCGATAAGAATCATTTTCATTTATATGTTTTTGAAACAAAGATAATTTTTCCAAAATCGAAGAGACTAGACTATCATAAACTGGAAGTTTTTCAATTACCCGAGGATCAAATTTATAAGTATAATTGTCAGAGGCAACTTTCTCGGATGCTGATTGTCAGCCGACTACTAGATACAAAAATAGAACTAAAAATAATTTTATTATAAAGGACAATAGTTTGTTAGCATCATTTAATTAGACTTTACTATTTAATATGCTGTGTATAATTAGAAGAATTACAAATATCGTTTAAAGGATAAGCGAAAGCTTAGAATAGAATTTTTTTTCATGCCTAACCTATTTTAATAGACCAACCACTTTTTCACTCAACGGAGAAACATTTTGCGTATAGAATGCTTTGATTACTCCATTTTCATCGATAATGTATTTACTAAAATTCCAAGTTGGTTCATATTTACTCCAACCATTTAAATCTGGGTTACTCAACCAATTAAACACAGGATTTTGTTGAGCAGATTTTATTACACTCGATTTTTTCATGAGCTGAAATGTTACTCCATAATTTACTTTACAAAAAGCAGCAATATCTGTATCTGATTTTTTTTCCTGATTTTTAAAATCATTAGCAGGAAAACCAAGTATGACTAATTTTTCTCCAAATTCTTGGTATAATTTTTCTAACTCTTCGTATTGCCCAGTATATCCACAATCACTTGCTGTATTTACAATCAATACTTTCTTACCCTTCAACTCACTAAAATGTAAAGTATCTCCATTATTTTTAATAGCACTTAAATCATAAAATGATTGTATTGGCAAACTATTGGCTGTATTTAATTTAACGTTTACGTCATCCCCCATTATTTTACCTTTCAACATTATTAATGGATAAATAGTTTTCAAAAAAGATTGGCGCCAAGTCATGTTTTTTTGTTTTAATAGTACTAAAACAATTGTAATTATTGCTACGATGAATATTACTTTTTTCATTACTTTTTATTTATCCCAACGTCCATTTTAATAATTTTAGTTTGCCGGTAAAAGGGGGATACTTTAATGATGGATCGAACCAAGTTGGCGATTTCATCACCGATTTTTTATGACTAAAAGTTTCAAAACTATATTTACCATGATAAGCACCTGTTCCGCTAAAACCTCTTCCGCCAAAGGGCAAATGAGGATTCATTAAATGAACACTAGCCGCATTTACACAAACTCCTCCTGCTGGCACAGCATCAAGCCAAGCATTTTCTTTTTTAACAGAAGAAGTAAAAATATAAAAAGCTAGTGGGTTAGGATTGTGCGCAATTATAGCTTTGGCCTCTTCCATTGTTTCGAAAGTGAGAATTGGTAAAATTGGTCCAAAAATTTCATCCTTCATTATTTGCGAATCAACACTCACGCCATCCAAAATAGTGGGCTCAATATACAAATTGGCTTCATCATATTTTCCACCATACACAATTGTGCCATCATTTAGGTATTGAATAATTCTTTTAAATTGTTTATCGTTAATAATTCTCCCATACCCTTCCGTATTAAGCGAATCGTTTCCATAAAATTGTGGAATTGCTTTTTTAAGTTCGGCAATCAATTCATTTTTTTTACTTTGATGTACCAAAACATAATCAGGTGCAACACACATTTGTCCAGCATTAGAATACTTAGG
The DNA here is from genome assembly GCA_043776615.1 of Sphingobacteriia bacterium. Classification (GTDB taxonomy): domain Bacteria; phylum Bacteroidota; class Bacteroidia; order Chitinophagales; family Chitinophagaceae; genus Sediminibacterium. The sequence goes on along the minus strand of JAYVRC010000014.1, from coordinate 1,202 downwards.
CATTGCAATACGTTTGGCAGCAACAGTTATATTGGCATCGGCCTCTACTACACAAGGGCTTTTACCACCAAGCTCTAATGTTACTGGAGTTAGTTTTTCGGCTGCCATTTTGTAAATGATCTTTCCTACAACGGTGCTTCCTGTGTAAAAAACATGATCAAACGTAAAATTGTTCATCATTTCAGGAATAACAGATGCCCCATCACCAGGCACATATAATACTTGTTCAGGAGGGAAGCAAGTAGCAACAATTTTTTGCATGATACCTGCAGTTGCAGGAGCAAATTCACTTGGCTTAAGTACAACACAATTGCCAGCAGCAATAGCGCCCATTAAAGGAGTAAACAATAATTGAAAAGGATAATTCCACGGACCAATAATTAATACCACTCCTAATGGCTCTCTTATAATTTTACTGCTTGAAGGAAGATTTAACAAATTAGTTGCAACGGCTTCTGGCGCCATCCAATATTTTAAATTAGCTAAAGTATCTTTTAGTTCAGCCATAAAGAAACCGTTTTCTGTAACCCAGCTCTCTTCTTTGCTTTTATGAAGGTCGGTATATAGCGCATCATAAATTCCTTGTTCATTATCCGCAACAGCTTTTTTTAAAGCTAGTAATTGCTGTTTGCGAAATGCAAATGATTTGGTAGCACCTGTATTAAAATACTGACGCATTTTTTGTAATTTTTCTACTAAAGTGGCCATTTACTATTAATTTAATTATTACAAGTTACTATGATGCTTTAAAATGGCAATATATATTTTACGTTACCATTTACCATCAAAAGAGCAATCACCATTGAGTAACAATAGCCCTATTTCATAAAATTAGTCAGCTAAACAATCAATTAATAAACAAATAAATGTTTGCAGCGTTGTATATTGCACTCCATTTAACCATTTTCACTAGCATGAAAGTTACCGAACATATTAATCAAGCTAAGAACACATTAATTTCTTTTGAAGTTTTACCTCCATTAAAAGGTAAAACCATACAGAATGTATATGATCACTTGGATCCATTAATGGAGTTTAAACCCTCATGGATTAATGTAACTTATCACAGAAGTGAAACTGCCTTCAAGAAAAAAACCGATGGTACTTTTGATAAAGTAGAAGTTCGTAAACGCCCTGGTACTGTTGGTATTTGTGCAGCCATCATGAACCACTATCAAATTGATACCGTACCACATTTTATT
>JAYVRC010000013.1:0-3159 GCA_043776615.1 Sphingobacteriia bacterium | reverse complement strand
GCAAACAGCATAATTAAATCCTTTTTGCAAACAATAACTTCCATATTCGCCATTTTTATTAATGGCTATTATTGCTGCTTGAATATCTTTTGCTTTATTACCTTTTACTTTATACAATCGTTCAATAACTTTTTTACATGCCAATTCAGGCGAAATACCTTGCCTCATTAATTCTATAACGGCATGTGAGCCACCAATACGTATAATATCCTCGCCCTGACCAGTTGCAACAGCAGCGCCAACTTCATTGTCTACAAATAATCCTGCACCAATAATAGGGGAGTCGCCTACTCGTCCGCGCATTTTAAAACCCATTCCGCTTGTGGTACAACTTCCGCTTAAATTGCCTGCAGCATCTAGTGCAATCATACCAATTGTATCATGGTTCCAAGATCCATCAGATAATTTATTGGGTGCATATGTTTGTTGTTTATTTTCAATGTTTAAGATTGGTTTATACTCCGATTTTTTTAACCACTTTTCATACTCTTTTTTGGCATCATTCGACAGCCCTTCTTTTTCTAAAACAAATCCCTGTGATAATGCAAATTGCTGTGCACCAACTCCAACTAAAAAAACATGTGGTGAATTTTCCATTACTTTACGAGCTACCTGAATGGGATGTTTAATTCGCTCTAGAAAAGCTACACTTCCGCAATTGGCATATTCATCCATAATACAAGCATCTAAAGTAACATAACCATCTCTGTCTGGGTTAGCTCCTAGACCAACACAACAATTTATTTCATTCTCAGTTACCATTACTCCTTGCTCAACAGCATCAAGAGCTCTTCCATTGTTTCGCAACACTTGCCAAGCAGCTTTATTGGCGCTGATTCCAGCATCCCAAGTAGAAATTACAATTGGCTTTTGTGTTTTTTTCTTGTCAGAAAAAGCAGAGAGCCCCAATGCACTGATACCCAATGAACTTAATTGTAAAAATTTTCTTCTTTCAATCATAAATGATTTTCATTTTTTAGTTAATCGTATATTGGAACTCTATTTCAAACTAAATATACATATAGTTTTGATGAAGCAAGATGATATTGAATGGAAATTAGCCGCTACCGCATTTGGATGGACTAATCCCTTTGCTGAATTTATTAATAGTGGGTTGATCAATCTATCTTGGAAAGTGAATGCCGATGAAGGTGTTTTTATATTACAAAAAATTAATAACAATATCTTTCATCATCCAGATTGGATTGATGCAAATATCAACATGGTAGATACATTTTTACAACAATATTCACCAAATTATTTATTTACAAAACCCATCACTAATTCAAATGGAAATTCATTAATTAAAATCAATCATCATTTTTATAGAGCTTTTAAATTTATACCAAACTCAACAACAATATCAGTTGTAAATACTGCTCGAGAAGCGTTTGAAGCTTCCAAACAATTTGCTCAGTTTACAAGTAAGCTCGAACATTTTAAAGTCGATAAATTGCATATTACTATACCTAACTTTCACAATCTTAGTATTAGATACAAGCAATTTGAAGACGCATTGCAAAGTAATAACAGCAACAGAATAGTTGTTGCTGAAAAGACAATCAACACTTTAAAAAAATTGAAATCAATTGTAGCACTTTTTGAAAATTATATACAATCTGCCGACTCAAAACAAAGAGTAATGCATCATGATTCTAAAATTAGCAACGTTTTATTTGATGCAGCAGGGAAGGGGCTTTGTGTAATTGATTTAGATACTGTAATGCCTGGATACTTATTTAGTGACGTTGGAGATATGTGTAGAACCTATCTCTCGCCAATATCTGAAGAATCAAACAATTTTGAAGAAATTTCAATAAGGAAAGATGTATTAACTGCTATTGAAAATGGTTATTTAGGTGAACTAAATTCAACCTTAAGTCAATTTGAAATAGATCAATTTTTTTTATCAGGAAAAATAATGATCTACATGCAATCGATCAGATTCTTGACAGATTATTTACAAAATGATCCTTATTATGGCGAAAAATACCCCGACCATAATTTGATCAGGGCACAAAATCAATTAAGATTATTGGAATTGTATGTAGATGCAGTTAATTAAAATTCGCCCATTACAAAATCGGGTTTTTTGAATTGCCATTTACCTCTTGTAAAATCGGGAATAACCTGAACTTGTCCATTTTCAGCAATCGATTTTTCTGACAGTGGGGTAATTGCATACCAGGTTGCTAAATCATATACATCTAAAGGGAAATTGATTTTGCGTTTAATGCATTCGATAAATGCATTGTCAACAAAAAAGTCCATTCCACCATGACCAGAACCTTCTGCTACAGACTCATATTTTTTCCATAATGGATGGTCGTATTCTTTGATCCATTTCTCTGGATTTTCCCATTGGTGCGACTTCTCCGATTTTCCTTCTATGTAAAGCATTCCAGCACTAAATTGTCCCGATTTACTGTCTTGCCATAAACCTTCTGTGCCTTGAACCCTGAAACCGATATTATAAGGACGAGGCGAATTGGTATCGTGGGTTAGCAAAATAGTTTCTCCATTATGGGTTTGAATTTGAGTTGAAACAACATCTCCAAGTTTAAATTTAATTTTTGCATTAGGGTGATTATCACCTCCTTTAGGATGGTTTACTACATATTTATGTAACCCTTTTGCTTTGGTTGCAACCGAAGATAAACGGGTAAGTCTATTGCCTCTGTTAACATCAATCATCATCGCAACTGGACCAAGACCATGGGTAGGATAAAGATCCCCATTTCGATTTACAGAATGCTGGGTTCGCCATTTTGCCTCACTAAATCCTTTTTCACCATACTCAGCGCCTGAATTATAGGGTGAAATGCCGTCATTAAATTTTACCCCACGTAAATCGTGCTGATATCCGCCTTGGAGATGTAATAATTCCCCAAAAAGCCCTTTACGAACCATATTATATACAGCTAGAATATCTCTACGATAGCATACATTTTCTAAAACCATTACTGGAATCTTGGTTTTTTCGCTAGCATTTACAATATCCCAGCAATCTTGGAGCTTAATAGCACCACATACTTCAACTCCAGGAATTTTTCCAGCATTTAAGGCGTCAATTGCTTGAGGAATATGCCATTCCCAAGGGGTAGCAATAATAACCGCATCAATGTCGTCGCGCTTTAAAAGGTTCTTATAATCGAGATT
>JAYVRC010000012.1:0-12413 GCA_043776615.1 Sphingobacteriia bacterium | reverse complement strand
TTATACAGATGGGTTGACACTTTCATGTATGAAGGTACATTTGCAGTAGGGCAAGTTCCTTCATACTCTACGATTGATGCTCAATTAAGTTACAAATTCATTAAATCTAAATCTATCTTAAAGATTGGAGGAACCAATATCTTGAACAAATATTATGTGAATGGATTTGGTAATGCTCAAATTGGTGGATTGTACTATATGAGTTTTGGTTGGAATGTATTTTAGTATATTGAAGGATAAGTAAGTATTAAATCCCTTCTCGGTTTTTCTGAGAAGGGATTTTTTCGTTTTATATGTCTTAATCTTCTATTTTTGTGCTCATTTTAAAAATGACCAAATATGCGATCAATAGCTTTTAGAGAAGCCCTTCGTGAGGCAATGAGTGAAGAGATGAGAAGAGATGACAGAGTGTTTTTAATGGGAGAAGAAGTTGCTGAATACAATGGAGCTTATAAAGTGAGCCAAGGAATGCTAGCAGAATTCGGAGAAAAGAGAGTAATTGATACCCCAATTGCTGAATTAGGATTTACAGCGGTAGCTGTTGGCGCGGCTCAAAGTGGACTTCGCCCTATTGTAGAATATATGACTTGGAACTTTGCAGTTTTGTCTATGGACCAAATACTAAACACAGCGTCAAAAATGTTAGCAATGAGTGGCGGACAAATTAGCTGTCCTATTGTTTTTAGAGGGCCTAATGGAAGTGCTGGACAATTAGGTGCTCAGCATTCAACTGCTTTTGAAAGTTATTATGCCAATATCCCTGGTTTAAAAGTAGTATCGCCTTCTAATGGGTATGATGCAAAAGGATTATTAAAACAAGCAATACGTTATGAACAAGATCCAATTATGTTTATGGAAAGTGAAGTAATGTATGGCGATAAATCGGATGTTCCTGATGAAGAATACTATATCCCTTTAGGAAAAGCAGATATTAAAAAACAAGGCCGCGATATTACCATAGTTTCATACAACAAAATGATGAAAGTGGCGCTCGCAGCAGCTGGGGAGCTCGAAAAAGAAGGTATTAGTGCAGAAGTAATTGATTTAAGAACTATCCGCCCTTTAGATTGGATGACTGTTTTAGAGAGCGTTAAAAAAACAAATCGATTGGTAATTGTTGAAGAACAATGGCCTTTTGCTTCCATATCATCTGAAATTAGTTACCGTATTCAAAAAGAAGGCTTCGACTATTTAGATGCTCCTATAAGAAGAATCACAAGTGCCGATGCTCCAATGCACTATGCGCCAAATTTAACTGCACTTGCTATGCCAGATGTTAGCAGAACTGTTAAGCTGGTAAAAGAAGTTATGAATATGAAAAAGTAAAAGTGTATCAGAGATTTTATTTTGTTTTTTGCATGGTAATTATGTCAGTCCAATGTTTTACTCAGACTGGAAAAAGAATAATTCAAAACGATAGTAGTTTAAAAGAAGTTATTGTAACAGCTTTTAATTCAAATGTAAAATGGAAAGAAGCTCCAGCTTCCATTGCAATTATATCATCAAAAGAATTGGCGTATTATGCTGGTACTTCTTTTGTTCCAATGATCAATAATATTCCTGGAGTAAGAATGGAAGAACGATCTCCAGGAAGTTATAGGCTTTCTGTTAGAGGAAGTTTACTTCGTTCACCTTTTGGTGTAAGAAATGTAAAAATTTATTGGAATGAAATTCCGCTTTCAGACGCTACTGGAAATACGTATATTAACTTATTAGACCTCCAATCTATTGATCAAATTGAAATTGCTAAAGGTCCATCATCAAGCAGTTATGGTGCTGGAACTGGTGGTGTGTTTTTATTTAAACGATCACTTTCTTTTGTAGATACTATTCAACATCGTTTTAATTTCGGAATAACTTTTGGATCTTTCGGACTAAACCAACAACAAGTTGAATGGGTTGCAAGTAATAAAAAATTCAGTTCCTCTCTGCAAATAAACAATCTTCACTCTGATGGGTATAGACAACAATCTGCATTAGTAAAATCAAGTATAGTTTGGCAAACAGCTATTAAATCAGCTAGAGATAATCTTAAAACGATATTGTTTTATACAGATTTAAATTATGGAACACCAGGGGGAATTACCTTGGCCCAAATGCAGACTAATCCTCAATTAGCGCGACAAACAGCTGGGGCCTCGCAGGGTGCTGTAGAACAAAAAGCAGCAGTTTATAATAAAACACTTTTTGTTGGAGCTCAACATCAACATCAATTTAATGAGCAATCAATGCTTAAATCTTTTGTGTCAATTAATCGAACTGATTTTGAAAATCCGTTCATTACTAATTATGAACAGCGCAACGAAACCAATATTAATATTGGAATGCAACATGCTTATAAATTGGTTAAATCAAATCAACATATTCAATGGATTAATGGCTTCGAATTATTATTGAGCGAATCTCGAATTGATAATTATATAAATAAAGGAGGTATAAAATCGGATATTATATCAAAAGATGTTGTTTTTAGTAAGCAAGGATTTTTATTTTCTCAATTAAAAATGTCGATTACCCCTAAACTGCTTGTTACAGCTGGGTTTAGCGTAAATAATCAATTGTACGATTATAAAAGATTGAGTAACGCACAATCAACTTTTACAATAAGAAAAATAAACGCTCCTTTTGTTCCAAGATTTTCTATTTCTTATCAGCTTAATAATAATATCAATCTATATGGAATAGTGGCAAAAGGTTTCTCTTCTCCTAGCTTAGCAGAAGTAAGGCCTTCTGATGGGAATTTTTATCCGTTTCTAGAAGCTGAAAAAGGAGTGAATATTGAAGCGGGAATTAGAGGAACGCTTTTTAACCAAAAACTGATTGTTGATTTGGCATTTTATCATTTCAGGTTAAACAATGCAATCGTCAGAAGAAATGATGCAGCAGGTGCAGAATTTTTTGTAAACGCTGGATCTACCCTTCAACAAGGTTTGGAAGTTTTATTAAAATATACTGTAGTAAAACACAAGGCTAGTTTCATTAATCAAATTCAACTGAATGGATCATTTAGTTATCAACCTTATAAGTTTAACAATTATAAACAAGGAACTATTGATTATTCAAATAATGCATTAACAGGAGTTCCCAAAACTATTGCAATTGTTGGTGTGTTTGTAACAGCTAAAAACGGACTTTATTTAAATACATCCTTAAATGCAACCGGAAAAATTCCTCTAAATGACGGCAACACTGTTTTTGCAGATGCCTACCAATTGTTGCAAGTTAAATTGGGTAAGGAAATTTTTTGGAAAAAGCATCAATTTGATGCTTTTATTGGAGCAGATAATTTATTGAATCAATTGTACAGTTTGGGCAATGATATCAATGCTGCTGGCAATAGATACTATAATCCATCACCCACAAGAAATTGGTATTGCGGTTTTCGTTTCGGGTTTCATTGATTAACTTCGCATATAAACTCAACTATGGCATCATTACTTATTATCGACGATGAAAAAGCAATTAGAAACGTTTTAAAAGACATTCTGAGTAATGAAGGTTACTTAATAGAAGAAGCTGCCGATGGCGAAGAAGGGCTTAAAAAATTTAAAGCGGGTGCTTTCGATACGGTGTTGTGCGATATTAAAATGCCTAAGATTGATGGGATTGAATTTTTACAAAAAGCAAAAGAATCACATCCCGATGTGCCCATTATTATTATTAGTGGACATGGAAATATAGAAACTGCAGTAGATGCAGTAAAAAATGGCGCATTTGATTATATAGCAAAACCTCCAGATCTTAATCGATTATTAATTACCATTAGAAATGCACTCGACCAAACTACTTTAGTTAAAGAAACAAAGACATTAAAAAAGAAAGTTGCTGGTGTTCAATCAATCATTGGAAACAGTGAACCAATATTAAAAATAAAAGCAACTATAGAAAAAGTAGCCCCAACAGATGCAAGGGTTTTGATTACAGGTGAAAATGGAACAGGAAAAGAATTAGTAGCACGATGGTTGCATGAAAAAAGTAATCGAGCTAATTCGCCAATTGTAGAAGTGAACTGCGCAGCAATACCAAGTGAGTTAATAGAGAGTGAATTGTTTGGTCACGAAAAAGGTTCTTTTACTTCAGCCATAAAACAACGAATAGGAAAATTTGAACAAGCCAATGGCGGAACACTTTTTTTAGACGAAATAGGTGATATGAGTTTGAGTGCACAAGCTAAAGTTTTAAGGGCTTTGCAAGAAGGCAAGATTACTAGGGTAGGTGGTGAAAAGGAAATTAATGTTGATGTTAGGGTAATTGCTGCAACCAATAAGGACTTATTAAAAGAAGTTGAAGCGAAAAACTTTCGGCTCGATCTTTACCATCGATTAGGGGTAATCTTAATTCATAATCCTTCTTTGAATGACCGTAAAGATGATATCCCAATTTTAATAGAGCATTTCTTAGCTGATATTGCTACTGAATATCGTCAGTCTACAAAAAGCATCAATAAAAAGGCTTTAGAAGCCCTTCAGGGCCATAATTGGACGGGCAATATACGAGAACTAAGGAATGTAGTTGAGCGGCTGGTTATACTCTCTGGCAAAGAGATAACACAAGAAGATGTTAAAAGCTATATTTAGCAAATCATTTTGTAATAAATCACTTCTTTACTTACTAATAGAATATTTTTGTTACTGTTTAAAAAATAATTATGGGAATAGCGTTGTTTATAATTGGGTTATTGGGTTGGCATATCGGTATGTATGGAATGTTTAAAAAAGCTGGAATCGAACAATGGAAAGCTTTTGTGCCATTCTATAATACTTGGTTAATTGTTCAAAAAGCGCAAATAAACCAATATTGGTTTTGGTTACAGTTAATACCAATTGCGGGACAGTTTATAACGATCTGGATCACCATCATTTTTGTAATGAACTTTAAAAAAGTATCAGTTATAGATCACGCTGCAACAATATTTTTGCCATTTATTTATTTCCCTTACCTAGGTTTTTCTGAAAAAGAAAAATGGTATGGTCCTGATTCATTAAAATTATATTACAAGCCAGCATCAAGAGAGTGGATAGATGCTGGAGTTTTTGCAGTAGTTGCTGCTACATTAATTAGAACTTTTGTTTTTGAAGCTTATGTTATTCCAACTGAGAGTATGGAGAAAACATTACTAGTTAACGACTTTTTATTTGTTAGTAAAATGACTTACGGCGCAAGAGTACCTCAAACTCCTTTGTCTTTTCCATTTGTTCACAATACAATGCCCTTTTCACTTACAACACCTTCTTATATAAAAGAAGTTCAATTGCCTTACAAGCGTTTGCCTGCATTTGCAGATGTTAAAAGAAATGATGCAGTTGTATTTAATTTTCCTGCGGGAGATACAATTATAAATTTACCCGATTTTGGAAGTAAAATTACTTACTATGAAGTATTAAGAAGCAGTCAGTACAAGGGCAATAGAGAAGCATTGATGGCCGAGTATCCAATATTGGTTCACCCAATGGATAAAACAGATAATTATATTAAACGTTGTGTTGGAGTTGGGGGCGATATTATACAAGTGAAGAATGCAGAACTATTTGTAAACAACCAACCAGCTTATGTTCCACCAGGTGCGCAAACAGAATATATTGTAACTACAAACGGGACAGGATTCTCTGATGATTTTTTAAAACAAGAATTAGGAATTGATACAGAAGATGCAAAAGGGCAGTTTTCATTAGGGCCCGATAAAACAACTTTTGTATTTAATATGACTGCAAGTGAAGCTGCAAGAGTAAAAGCTCAACCAAATGTAGTTTCGATGGTTAAATATGTTGATACTCATGTTGGAATGTTTTTCCCAAATGATGATGCTAATTATCCTTATACATTAGATAATTATGGTCCAATAAAAATTCCCAAAGCAGGAGAAGCCATTGCAGTTAATGCATCAACAATAGAAATGTACAGGAGGCTGATTACTGTATATGAAAAAAATATGTTAGAAGAAGTAAATGGCAAATTCATTATCAATGGTAAAAAAACCAATACATATATTCCTAAACTTAATTATTATTGGATGATGGGAGATAATAGGCATAGAAGCCAGGATAGCCGCTTCTGGGGTTTTGTTCCAGAAACCAATATTGTTGGTAAAGCTTCATTGATTTGGTTTAGTTGGGAAAAGGGGCCACGCTGGAAGCGTATTTTCAAAGTAATTATTTAAAAAAAGTAAATTCAAAATGAAGAAGAAAGAAATACAATTTACTTATGAAGAGTACGACTCAATTGAGGACCTTGATAAAAATAGTGCAGCACTTATTGAAAAAGCCAGACTAGTAACCTCAACAGCCTATGCACCATATTCTAATTTTCAAGTTGGTGCAGTTGCATTATTAGCAAACGGAGAAACGATCAATGGAAGCAATCAAGAAAATGCTAGTTATCCTGTAGGAATTTGTTCTGAGCGTGTGTTGCTTTCTGCACTTTCTTCTTTATATCCAAATACAGCTATTGATACTTTAGCAATCAGCTATCATAATTTAAATGGAGAAAGTAATCGTCCAGTTTCACCCTGCGGATTATGCCGACAAAGTTTGCTAGAATATGAATCAAGATTTAAACACCCTATCCGTATCATACTCAGTGGCATGGAAGGTAAAGTTCAGGTAATAGCCAATGCTGCAAGCTTATTGCCTATGAGCTTTAATAGTGATGATTTACAATAGTTTTTAAGCAATCGACATAACTCTTCTATTGCTTTTGATAAACCAAAAAGTAGCAAATGTAGATGCAATAAAATAAACAGCTAAAAAATAAGGGGTACCGCTCCAAATTTTACCAGCTCCAAACCAATTCCTGGTTTGAAAAAGTAGGATAAACCCAACAATTGCTTTTAATATTTCCCATATCCAAGTGTTGCTATTGCCATCCATCAAATCGGTATATGCATATACAAATAGAAAAATAAAAATGCCATAATAAAAAATACCTGGGCTTCCAATTGAAGCAATATTACCGAAGAGATAACTGATAAAACCCAATAATAACAAGAGTTGTATCCAAAGCCATACTGCAAATTGATTACTTGTTTTGGTGTCGTATTTTTGATAATTATATGGGTCTTCAATTTTATAAACAGGATATTTAGCTATAACGTCGGAAGGCCTCCATCCATTTGGTTTAAACCAAATAGTAAATTTATCTTTTAGGTTATTGGTATGCCATGCATCTTTTACCAATAGCCATAAATGAATGAAATTTATTTTAATGGGGTTCCATGTTTTTACTGGTCTAGTTATACCATACACTGGTTTAACATTGGGTAATTCTTCTTGAAATGTACCGAACCATTTATCCCAAAAGATGAATATTTGCCCATAATTTTTATCCAAATATTCGAAATTTAATGCATGGTGTACTCGGTGATGAGAAGGAGTAACAATAACATTTTCTAACCATCCCATTTTATTAATATGTTGGGTATGGTACCAAAATTGTGCAAATAAATGAAGCGGGGCAACAATGGCAATAACTTGTGTAGGAACGCCTAATAATGCTGCTGGCAAAAGAAAAATAGTGAAAAGCTTGAAAAAAGAAGAAATACTTTGACGAAGTGCACAAGCCAAATTAAAATCTTCACTACTGTGATGAATTAAATGGGAATTCCAGAAAAAATTAATTTCATGATCAATTCGATGAACCAAATAACCAGTTAAATCTAAAGCAATAAACGCAATTGCATAAACTACAATGGAGGAATTAATATGAATAACCGCCCAATGATTTACCATCCAATCATAACCAAGTACTGCGATGCTCAACCCCAACACATCTTTGGTAGAATTGGTAATACCAGAAGTTAAACTAGATATCATATCAATAGTGCGGACTGTATCATTTCCTTTGCGCCATCCCCACCATTTTTCTAATAAAACCAATAAAAGAAAAGCTGGCATCGCAATCAATAAAATTTTTCCATATGTTTCCATAATAGCAATTGTATTGGCTAAGGTAACACCATAGAACCTGTTTTTTGTGTAATTTTCCGAAAATTTTCAAATTAGTATTCAATGAAAGTAATTATTATAGGGGGTGGGATTATTGGGTTAAGTAGTGCACTATATTTGAATGAACAAGGAGTTGATGTAACTGTAATTGATAAGAACGATTTTTCGAATAATTGTTCTTATGGTAATGCTGGCTATGTTTGCCCAAGTCACTTTGTTCCTTTAGCAACACCTGGTATAGTAAAGCAAGGTTTAAAATGGATGTGGAATTCTCAGAGTCCTTTTTATGTTCAACCTCGTTTAGATTGGAGTTTGATTAAATGGGGTTTAAAATTCATGCAAATTGCAACGCCTGAACATGTAGATCGCGCTGCAATTCCTTTAAGGGATATTGCAATTTTTAGTAAAAAAAAATATGAAGAATGGAATACAATACCCGATTTTTCTTTTGCGTTTGAACAGAAAGGGTTATTAGAAATTTTTCAAACAGATGCAGGCGCAGAAAAGTGTAAGCGTTTGGTAGAGAAAGCACATGAGCTTGGCTTAAATGATACTGAACTGCTTGATTACAACCAATTGCAAGCTTTAGAGCCTCAAACTAGATTAAATGCAAAAGGAGCTATTTTCTTTAAGTGTGACGCGCATCTGTATCCAAATAAGTTAATGACTAATTTATTTTCTTTATTAAAAGATAGGGGCGTGAATTTTATTAAGGAAGAAGAAGTTATTGGTTTTGAAAAGATTCACAGAAAAATAACTGGTATAAAAACTGGCAAGGATTTTTACAACGCAGATGCTTTTGTTTTAGCAACAGGTTCTTGGAGTAGGGAATTGGCTGCGCAACTTAATTTAGACATTTTATTAATGCCTGGTAGAGGTTATTCTGTTACTTTAGAAAACTCGCCATACAAGATTAATTATCCAGCAGTATTAGTAGAAGGGAGGGCTGCATTAACCCCAATGGATGGAAATAAAATTCGCTTTGGAGGTACAATGGAAATAACTTCTACCAAAACACCACCTAGAATGAATAGAGTAAAAGGCCTGTTACAGGCAGTGAAGAATTTTTACCCTGAGTTTGATATTCCAATGCCTTCAATTGATAAAGTTTGGTACGGATTTAGGCCCTGCTCTGCAGATGGTTTACCCTATTTAGGCAAAACTGCTAAATGGGACAATTTAGTAGTAGCTACTGGTCACTCTATGGTTGGTTTGAGCCTAGGAGCAGGAACTGGTAAATTGGTAAGCGAAATATTACTTGAGCAACCAATAAGCACAGATATTAGTCCATTTAATCCCGACCGTTTCAACTAATTGTATAAATGGTTAGGATAGCATTAATGAAGTTGTATTTTTACAAAACCATATGGATTGTACCACATCTTATTTGCCTTACGAAACAACCGGCTATTTCTCTAAAATAGTTACTGATTATCTTAATCAATCAGATTTATTAAAGCCATTTTATGAATTTGCACAAACACTTGATGGAGTTAATAACGCTATAGCTGCTCGAAAAAACGTACTTACAGATAGGGTTTTATTAGTCAATACTTTAAAAGCTCAATATGGAGGAATAGCTGTTTCGGAAAAAGTAAATGCTAATATAGAGTTGCTTTTACAAGAAAATGTTTACACAATAACTACAGCACACCAACCTAATATTTTTACTGGTCCATTGTATTTTATTTATAAAATAATGCATGCTGTTAAATTAGCGGAAGAATTAGCAAACTCAATCCCTGAAGCTAAATTTGTTCCTGTATATTATATGGGAAGTGAGGACGCAGATATTAATGAATTAGGGTTTATTAATTTAGGCGCTCAAAAATTACAGTGGGAAACTAAACAAACTGGTGCTGTTGGAAGAATGAAAGTAGATAAGCAATTCATTCAAATAATACATTCAATAGAAGGACAAATAGGCGTATTACCTTTTGGGAATTCATTGGTTGAGTTATTTAAATCATGCTATACTTTAGGGAAAACAATTCAACAATCAACTTTAGAATTAGTAAATCATTTGTTTGCAGATTACGGGGTAGTAATAGTAGTACCTGATAGCGCTTCATTGAAAGCTAGTTTTGCTCCAATAATTGAAAAAGAATTGAAAGAGCAATTCTCTCATTCAATTGTTGAGGCAACCGCATCTAAATTATCCGTTAATTATAAAGTACAAGCTGCAGGGAGAGACATTAATTTATTCTATTTAATTAATGATAAAAGAGAAAGGATAGAATTGATTAATGGAGAATACCATGTACAAAATTTATCATTGGTTTTTTCGGAAGCAGAAATTTTAGCTGAATTGAATGCCAATCCAGAAAGATTTAGTCCGAATGTTATTCTTAGAGGACTGTTTCAAGAAACCATTTTGCCTAATATTGCTTTTATTGGAGGTGGGGGAGAGCTGGCCTATTGGTTGGAATTAAAAAATGTATTTAAAGAAGCTGGAGTTCCTTATCCATTATTGGTTTTGAGGAATTCATTTTTGTTTATAAATAAAGATCAACAAGTAAAATTGAATAAGTTATTGATTAAAAAAGAAAACCTCTTTTTTAAAACACAGCAATTGATTGATGACAAAATAAAAGTAATCAGTGAAAATCAAGTTGATCTTGTAAAGGAAATTGAAGATACAATTGCATTATATAGTAGGGTAGCATTGTTGGCTGAGAAGATTGATGCAAGCCTAGTTGATCATGTTCAATCATTAAAAATAAAGGCGGTTAAGAAATTGTCTGGTGTTGAGAAAAAAATGTTAAGAGCCGAAAAAGAAAAGTTCACCAATATCACTAATCAAATAACTCAATTAAAGTTGAGTTTATTTCCTAATGAAAATTTGCAAGAAAGGCAGGATAATATGTCTATACATTATTCTAAATATGGCAATGAATGGATGAATGCTATTTACACTTCATCTCTAGGATTAAAGCAGCAATTTGGAATAATTTCAATTGAGTAGTCTATTTATTTTGTTCCCCCTCCAGGTTTTTTTGGCATTTCTGCTTTTGGTTTTATTATAGGCTTTACTGTAGGCTTGTTTGGTGGAATACCTGAAGGAACAGAAGCTGGCTTTTTTATATCTAATGGCTTTTTATCAGCTTCTAAAATAATTTGAGATTCAGCCCCAACTTCTTCCATTTTAATATCTTTTGGAACTTCGTAATCACCTTCGGTACCCGTTCCAGTTTCTTCTCCCTCGCCACCTAATACAGCTTTTGTACCATTGATGAAATCAATATTAATATCAGTACTCATCATTTCTGGTTTGATAAAAGTAAGCTTAGTGTCAATTCCGCAATTGGCATCAGCGGCAGTTTTATTAAAAAAATAAGCCCATATTGGCATAGCTGCCCTTCCTCCCTGACCATTTAAATTTTCACTATTAAAACGAATAAAGCGATCGTCACAACCAACCCATCCGCCAGCTAAGTATTGAGGTGTATATCCCATAAACCACGCATCACTATTGTCATTAGTAGTACCAGTTTTGCCAGCAATTTCTAGTCCATTTGGTAAATTATATTGATATATACCTGCACCTGTTCCAAAGTGCATTACACCCTGCATCATTTTAATAACAGAATATGCAGTTACATCACTTATTACTTCTTTTCGTTTAGGAGTGAAGGTAGCCAACACATTACCATTTCTGTCTTCAATCCTAGTTATATACATTGGCTTTGCATTAAAACCTCTTCCTGGGAACATGCTATACCCTTGCATCATTTCAAATAATGAAATTTCACAAGCACCTAATGCAATAGATGGGTAGGGGTTTATTTTCGCAGGCAATTCACATTTCTGCAAAAATTCTACAAATCTTTTTGCACCATTATTAGCGGTATTATCTAATTGTTTTAAAATATATGCAGATGCACAGTTTCTAGATTTTGCCAAAGCCAATGCCATTGGCATGGTTCCACCTGTACAAGTTTTACCTGTATTGGGAACCATACCATAGTTTCCAAAACTTTGTTGTACATCTTGTACTTCTGTGTTGGGAGTAAATCCAGCTTCTTCTATAGCCAAACTATAAAGCAACGGTTTAATAGTAGAGCCAACCTGCCTTTTTGTATTGATATTGGCATGATCATATTTAAATGTTTTAAAATCAATTCCCCCAACCCATGCTTTTATTTGACCGTTTAATGGATCCATTACCATAAACCCTGCTTGTAACATTTGGCGATGATATTTGATTGAATCGAATGGAGTCATTAATGTATCTTTTCCTCTAGCATTATTCCAGGCAAATACATGCATCGGTATTTTTTCATAAAAAGTTTTTTTAGTTTCATCGTCAGAAAGTCCATCTTTCTTTAAATTTTTCCATCTATCTGTCTGTTTCATTGCTTGTTCTAAAACCCTTTCATAGCCTTTCCAAACACTTCCGTCTTTAATATTTGATTGTGTGTTAAATAGTTTCTGCATATAGCTAATATGCTTTGCAACAGACTCTTCTGCATA
>JAYVRC010000011.1:0-12428 GCA_043776615.1 Sphingobacteriia bacterium | reverse complement strand
TTATGCTGTTTTATCACAGTTGTACAATTGATTTAAATCAATCATATTACTACCAAAATTTTAATTGCCTTAAATCAAAGCTATGAGAAAACGAGTTTCCCATTCAAAACTTCTATTTGGAGTAATGCTACTTTTTATAGTGAGCTCTTCTTTATTTGCTCAAGATAAAAATGTAAGTGGTACTATTATTGCTGATGATGATGCCTCTCCTCTAATTGGCGTTACAGTAACTAATAAAAGCACTTCAAAGAAAACCCAAACAAATCTGGCAGGATATTTTTCTATTGCAGCTGAAAAGGGTCAAACGCTAATGTTTACCTATGTTGGTTATTCTACTAAGGAGGTGGAAGTTGGCGATACTAAAACAATAAGTATTCGTATGACAAACGAAGAAAAAGAAGTGGGTAATGTAGTAGTAACTGCTTATGGAATTAAGAAAAACAAAAGAGACCTTACTTATCAAACCATTACTGTTAGTGGGGAAGATATTGCATCTACCAAAAGAGATAATTTTATTAACTCATTGGCTGGTAGAATACCGGGAGCCATGATTACTTCTACTACTGGTATGCCAGGTGCATCTTCCAGTATTATTTTACGTGGACCAACATCCATTGACGGAACAAACCAACCTATTTTTGTTGTTGATGGATTAATTATCGACAATAATGCAGTTGAAGCACAAGATCGACTTCCAGGTTCTCAAGGTAATAGAAACAATGATTTTGGGAATAGAGCAATGGATATTAATCCTGAAGATATTGAAACTGTTACTGTACTAAAAGGTCCTGAAGCTACTTCTTTGTATGGTTCTGACGGAAGTAACGGAGCAATTGTAATTACTACAAAAAAAGGAACTAAAGGGAAGTCAACATTATCTTATAACAATTCTTTCAGAACTGAAAAAGTATATAGATTACCAAATCAACAAAATGTTTTTGATCAGGGCCTTCAAGGTGTAACAAACCCACTTTTAAGAATATTTTTCGGCCAAAAAATTCCTACAGGAACGCCTGTTTTTGATAATGTTGGTAATTTCTTTCAAACTGGCAAAACACAAATTCATAATTTATCTATTGATGGAGGAAGCGATTTGGCTACATATAGATTTACTGCAAGTATATACGACAATGAAGGGGTAGTGCCTACAACTGGTTTTACAAGATATAATTTTAGGTTAAATTCTACTTTTAAGTTAAGCCCAAAATTGAACGTTACTACAAGTTTCTCATATATTAACGCAAAAACTAAAAAAGCATTTAAAGGATCAACTGGGTTTTTAGTAAGCTTATTAACTTGGCCAGTTGACGAAGATATCAGGGTTTATTTAAACCCCGATGGATCAAGAAAAAAAATTAGAGATGATGGTGTTGCAGAAGATGACAACCCTTATTTTGATGTAAACTATAATAAGAATTTTGATGTGAATGACAGATTATTGGGCAATTTTCAATTATCTTATGATCCTACTAAATGGTTAAATTTAACAGCAATAATGGGGGTTGATTATTATGCTGGTAAAGGAACCATGTTTATTCACCCGCAAAGTAATACCAACCTTGGTGCAGGATCTGGAATTAATACTGGTGGAAATATCACAGAATATAGACAAATTCAACGTTTACTAAATGGTGTTTATAGAGCAACTTTTAAGAAAAAATTTGGCCAAGTAAACAATACATTAACTACACAATTTAACTTCGATTCAAGAAAAGAAGAAGTTAACGGAGTTAGAGGAGAGCGATTGTTTGATCCTAATTTTGTAAGTTTAAATAATACCGATCCATTAACAGTATCAACAACTACTACAAATACCAATTTCAATAAATTGGGGTTTTATACAGGTTATACTGGTACATTTAAAAACTATTTGAATTTCACTTTATCAGGCAGAATGGATGGCAGTAGTAGGCTAATTGATCCATTAAACTACCAAACTTCTGATGCCTTTTATTTTTATTGGAGTACTGGTGCCAATTTAATATTGTCTGATTTATTTAGTTTGCCGAAACCAATAAGTTTTGCAAAATTGAGGATTAGTTATGCCACAAATGGTAGAGATCCTTCTACATCTTATGTCAAAGGAAATAAATTTATTCAATCAAATACTAATGGAGGAGGCTTTACGCCAAGTGTATATCAAGGAAATCCTGATCTTCGTCCAGAGTTCGGTAAGAATTTAGAAGTTGGTGCTGAAATAAAGTTTTTTAAAGGGAGATTAAGTTTTGACTTTGCATATTATAGTCAAAAAGTAACTGATCAAATTATTGCACCTAGATTATCCTACGCTTCAGGTTCTATTCTTCAATGGATTAACGGTGGGGATGTTGAAAATAAAGGATTTGAATTTCAAATTCTTGGAACTCCTATAAAGAATAAAAACCTTACTTGGAATACAACCATCAACTTTGCAAGAAATAGAAATAAAATTTTAAGAATGCCTGCAGGACTTCCACAATTTTATAATTCCGATACATGGTTGTCTAATATCAGAAATATATCTCAAGAAGGTGGAAATATTTATCAGTTAGCTGGTAATAGATTTAATAGAAATATAAATGGAGATTTAATTATTTCACCTACAAGCGGATTACCTACTTTTGTTTCAGGAACTGGTATCTCAACAGGCGCTTACACTATAATTGGTGATCGCCAGCCCGATTTTACAATGGGTTTTAGTAATAGTTTCATTTACAAAAACTGGAGCCTTTCTTTTTTACTCGATATTAGAAAAGGAGGAGATATTTGGAATGGTACAGAATACTTACTCTATACAAGAGGTATGAGTACTCGAACTCTAGATAGAGAAACACCTAGAATAATTAAAGGTGTATTAAATGACGGGTTACAAAACTCTGCCAATCCAACACCTAATACAATAGCAATTAATCCTTTATTTAGGAGTGACTATTTTTCTTCTGGCAGTATTGATGAAGATTTTATAGAAAGAGATATTAACTGGATCAGAATGAGGGATATTACGCTGTCTTACAAAATGCCTACTACTATAATAAAGCGTCAAAAATTTTTCAAGAGTGCTAGTATTTTTTGTACTGTAACAGATGCATTTATGATCACAAATTATACAGGGGCAGATCCTTCTGTTAATGGAAATAATGCATCTACAAGAGGTGGCATTGGTGGGATTGGAATGGATTTAGGAAACTTAGCTACTCCACTTGGAATTAACTTTGGTATAAATGTTCAGTTCTAAACGAAAAAATATAACGATGAAAAAAATACTTTATTCTTTTTTATTAATATCTACATTAATATCTTTTACTGCATGTAAAAAATACTTTGATATTAACTCGGATCCATCTAGTCCACAATCAGCAGACTTAGCGGCACTATTACCTCCTGTATATTCTTTAATACCAGCAGCATCTTTTTTAGATGGTAGATTTTCTGGTTCATATACTCAAAATTATACCTCTACCACTAATGACGGTTTTGATACCCATGGAGGGAATGGTGGAGGTACTTCTGCTGCAACCATGTGGAGAACCTTCTTTCAACAACAAGGGTCTGCTCTTGAAGTGGTTTTTGATAAAGGGATTAAAGATGAAGCATGGGATTATGTAGGAGTTGGATATGCATTACGTGCTTGGGGATTTCAACAAACGACTGACTATTTTGGTGAATTGCCTTTTTACGATGCATGGCAATTAGGCCAAACTGCAACCACAGCTAAATATAGATACGATAATCAAGATGTAGTTTATAAAGGAATAGATTCTCTTTGCAGGTTAGCGATTAGATATTTAAGTAGAACTGATGGAAAAACACCTCTTAAACTTTTAACTAGGGGCGATCTTATTTATAGAGGCGATAGGGATAAATGGATTAAGTTTACTTATGGTATTTTAGCTAGATTATATAATCGAACTACCAACAAAAATAATTATAATGCCGACTCGGTAATTAAGTTTGTAGATCTATCTTTTTCGAATGCTAGTGACAATTTTTTGGTTCCTTTCACAGCATCTCGAAATGATGATACCAATCCTGCTGGTCCTGCAAGAAATAATTTTGGTAATAGAAGAGCATCAAGATTTATTACTCAATTGTTAGATGGTACAACCTTGAACGGAAACACTTTAGCTAATAGTAGAGACCCAAGATTGAGTAGAATGTTAACTACCAGTTTTGATACATCAACTATTACAAGTACAATGCCAACCTTAAATGGAGGATACCGTTTTTGCTTGCTTCAATCAAGCGGAGTTGGTGATCCAGAAGTCTCAGCTACAGGTGGAACAACTGCTGGAACTCCTGCATTTAGAAGAAGAGTAAGCCTTCTTTATGGAGATAGCACTGTTACAAATACTACTGTAGGTGTTTTTGGACAAAGACTTGGCAAATATATTTTCCAAAATTCTGCACCTTATCCTGTGATGACTTACCACGAATTACAGTTCATAAAAGCTGAAGCTGCTTTTAGAAGAGGTAATACTGGGTTGGCTTTATCTGCCTATCAGGATGGAATAATTAGCCATATGAATTTTGTTAATTTTTATGCAAGTACTGCTACAGGTGTATCTGCAATTACACCTGCTCAAATAGCTCTATATCAATCTACCCCAGCTTATATTAAAACATCATCTGCATTAACACTTTCAGATATAATGTTACAGAAATATATTGGTGATTTTGGTTGGAATTTTACAGAAAGTTGGGCAGATATGCGTAGATACCATTATTTTGATGTTGAATCCTCTACTGGATTACAAGTTTATAAAACATATGTAATTCCTTTTTTCTCACTTAATAATCAAGGACCAAAACCTGCATATCGTTTTGCACCTACCAATTTTTCTGAATTCGATTGGAATGTTGATGAAATTAGAAAATTGGGTGGATTTAATGTCGATTACCATACTTATGAAATGTGGTTTACTAAACCCTAATAATTTTTAAATTAATTATATGAGAAAATATACTTCGATAATAATTTTCACAGTAGCATGTTTAACGGTTATTTCATGTGAAAAAGCAGGTTTGAGATTAACAGCGTATAGTTTACCAACTGATAAGGCATTTCTGAGAATTGCTTTATTGTCGCCTAATACGCCTAACGTGATGATTAAGTCGAACGATGTAAAAATAAATGGAACTTTTACCGCTGGATTTTCTGGTATTTTTCCATCAACTTTTACTTTTCCTGATTTTAGTGCTGTGGATCCTGGAGCTACAATCAAACTTTCTCTTCCTAATACAGGAACACAGAATGATTCAGTAGTATTATTTACTGGTAAGATTGGCTTGGAAGCAGGTAAATATTACTCTTTAACACTAGCTGATACTGGAGTTAATAGAACGGGCTTTGCTATAGAAGATAAATTTATTCCTCAAGTGGATAGTTTTACTTCTGTACGATTAATTAATGCAACAGTTGGCGCAACTTTAAATTTTATTAGGGTTGACTCTACTAGTGCTACAGATTTTGTAAGAGATACCATCGCGAGAAATGTAGCCTATAAAAACACCTCAGGTTTCATATCCGTAAGAACTTTTTCAACTAGAGCATTTGTCCGGTTACGTGTTTCAACTACAGCTGGTGTTCCTTTAACAGGTGCCGCGATTCCACCTCAAACTCTCGCATCAGGTAGTAGAAGAAGCATTACTGTATATTCTACTGGATTTATAGATGGTTTAACCGGTCAACTAATTCCGCAACTCTTCACTTCTCCAGTTACTAATCAATAAACATTTTATATGTTAAAACATAAAAGTATTTTCAAATTAATTTTAGGTATAGGAGTTTTATTTTTAGCTTCTTGTAAAAAAAATGCTGAAGTTGTAGCACTGCCATCTTTTGATGATGTTGTAAAACAACAGTCATTAAACATGTTTAATACAGCTGTAGAAAAAGCAAATCTCCAAGATTTTAAAAAAGGAGGTGGACCATACACTTGGTTTGCACCTACTGATGCCGCTTTTATTGCCGCAGGAATTACAACTGATTCTTTAAATAAAATTACCCCAAGTGCTTTGAGTTATTTAATGGTTTATCATCTTCTCAATGAAAGAAGGGTTGGGGCAGACATGATTGCAACTAGCAGTGTTAGTAGAACAACTCAATTAGGCACCAACATATATAATGGTCTTTACAATGGGAAGTATTATGTAAATGGTGGAAGAATTTCTATTTCGGATATTTTTATTACTAATGGTGTTATTCATGTTACTGAAGCATTTTTAACACCCCCTCAACTAAGAGGTAATATAGGAGCTATTTTAAACTCAACAGGAAGACATACATTGTTTATTGCTGCGTTAACAAGGGCTGGATTGATGGCACAGTTTTCTACTACTACTGTATTTACTGTTTTAGCTCCTACAGATGCCGCTATGACTGCAGCAGGATATACATTGGCAAATATTGCAACTACACCTACTACTGTTTTAGCTGATTTTTGCCGACATCAATATTTTAATAATGTTCGATTATTTACAAATGACTTAGCTGCTACTACTTCTTTTGCAACAGCTTTGGGTTCCAACAAATATGTTGCTACAAGTGCAGATGGTACAAAAGTTAAAGGTGTTTCAAATTTAAGCCCTGTAAACATTACTATTTTCAATCGTTTAGGAACCAATGGTGTTGTGCATGAGATTGATGGTGTGCTTAGGCCATAATATTTTGTAAATTAATTTATAGTTTTATTTAACAATAAAGCCCACAATTAAGTGGGCTTTATTGTTAAATTTATATATCCTATTTATTTAATACAACTTCATCATCCAATGAGAAAATCCCTCAATTTTTATAGCTTATTAGTTACATTGCTTTTATTTATACAAACATTATTTTCTCAAACTGCTGGAGATAAAATTATAGATGCAGTTGAGCACTGGCAGTCTACCTATCCACAAGAAAAAATATTTATCCAAACTGATAAAAAACAATTGGCAGCGGGTGATGATCTGTGGTTTAAAATATGGTGTACTTACGAAGGGAAACCTACTTTTTTAAGTAGAATAGTATATGTTGATATAGTGGATCAATTCGGTAAAGTTGTTCAGAAAAAAATGTATACAATTGACAGTTTAGGCGGTGCAAAAGGAATGATCAACTTTGATAAGAAATTAGTAAGTGGAAATTACCGGATTAATGCTTACACATTGTGGATGCTAAATTTTCCGGATTTTATTGCTAAAGAGCAATTATATCTGTATGGCACTGACTATATACAGAAAAAAGCAACTAATTTTAATTCAAAAGTGCCACCAATTAATATGCTTTTTTTTCCTGAAGGCGGCAATCTAATTGAAGGGATTAATAATCGAATCGCTTTCAAAATTATTGATCAGTTTGGAATGCCAATTAATTTAAATGGGCAAATAGTAGATAATAATAATAATCCTGTAGTACCGTTTTATGCCGAACATGATGGAATGGGTTATTTTGAAATAGAACCTACTACTAATGTTAAGTATAAAGCAAATATCGCAAATGCTCAAGGAACTACTTTGTCATTTAATTTACCTATATCAAAAAAAGAAGGCATTGGGTTAAGTATACAGAATACCAAAAATAGATTGTTTATTATATTGAATAGAGCAGAAGTTAACAAAGATAAATACAACAAAACATTATTGGTAGCTCATATGAATGGCAAATTGGTGTATGCTGGAGATTTCAATTTTGAGGAAGGCAAAACAGCAGCTTCAATTATAAAAAAGAATTTACCATCAGGAATTATACATCTCACTTTATTCGACTCTCTAGCAAACCCTTTGGCAGAAAGGCTTGCTTTTATTGAAAATTATTCAATAACTCAACCTAAAGTAATTATTGAATTAAATAATGTAAACAAACGAGGGAAAAATCAATTTAGATTTTCTCTTGATAGTACATTAAGCGAAAACATTTCACTATTAGTAAAAAGTAATGTTAATGGCGATAATCAAAAAGTTGAAAATAATATCATTTCTTCAATGCTATTAACATCTGATATTAAAGGTATTGTTACAAACTGTGGGTATTATTTTGCAGATAAATCGGACAAAACATTGAAAGATTTAGATCTATTAATGATGATTCATGGGTGGAGAAGATTTATTTGGAATGATGTAATTGCTAAAAAGGAACCTTTACTTAAATACCCAATTGAATCATTTATTTCCATAAAGGGAAAAGTAACTAAGCCGAGTAGCAAAGAAATTATAAAAAGTGGTAAAGTTTCGATGATTATTAAGGGAGAAGACAGTACTAAAATAATTTCAGATGCATTCTTAACCGATAAAGGTGAATTTATTCTTGATTCAATTAATTTCAAGAAAAAAGCAACGGTGTTTTATGAAGCACAAAATAGTAAAAGAGAAAAATTACCTGTAGATGTAACCATTTATCCATCTTATATAGATTCTTTAAAATATTCAAAATTTGTTTCAGAGCAAAACTTGGATACAGCAGATATTAGCAACAGAAAAAATGCTTTTACCCAAAACATGTATAGTAGCATTGGTTTAATAGATACAATTAGTTTTGGAAAAACAACTTTAGCCAATGTAACTGTTAAAACAAAAAAACTCTCTCGAATAGATTCTTTGCAAAAAGTATATGTTTCAAGTATATTTGAAGCTAGTGATAATACCATTGATTTTTCAGATGTAGGTAACATGACCAATATTTGGCAATACTTAAGGATGCAAATCTCAGGATTTGAAGTTGATGCATTTAGTGGTGGTGGAGAAACTGCTAGATTTACAAGAAATGATGGAATAAGAGGATTAAGTGATGAAACGGATAATGCTGGGATAAAGTTTATGCTAAATGAGGTAGAAGTTCCCGCTTTATCAATTGATTTTATATCTCCAAGTGATGTAGCACTTGTAAAAGTTTATAAAGGAAATTTAGCATTTCCATGGGGCGCTAATCAGGGTATGATTGCAGTTTACACAAAAAAAGGAGTTAATGTAAAAAGTTCTCCATTTGATAAGGTTTTCGAAAAAATAGAAATTATAGGATTTGAAGGAGAAAGGGAATTTTTTAATGCAGACTATGAAAAATTTCCAGAATTTAATAAGGATCTAACTGATAGAAGGCAAACCCTTTTCTGGTCTCCTTCAGTTAAAAAAAACAAAATAGGTAAATATGTAGCTACTTTTTTTAATAATGATATTTCAAACGCTTATAGAGTGTTAATTCAAGGGATTGATAAAAACGGGAAACTTATTTTTTATGAATCTATTATTAAATAAATCATATTTTGTTTTATTGAGAAATAATAAAAACTGTAATTAATATTCCAAGTAAAATTGCTACCAGAATTTTATATTTCTCCCATAAATTCGAAATCAATATTTCTTGCCTCAGTCTTTTTATTTCAGCCTTACTTGCTTTTGATGATACATTCAATATTGCATACCAATTCAATTGTGTCTTCATCCAATAAATTAGGAATTACTTTCAAAATTAACATCATTACCATCTAATAATTCACGCTCAATCTCTTCCATTTGTACAATATCCCATGCTTCAGATTCTGTAGGTGTAATATTCAACATTTCTGCAATTCCCATTTCCTCTAATTGACTATTAATTTCTTTAGTTAAATTACAAATTACAAATGAAGCACTATTGTCATAGAATTGTTGTTGTAAATTCATGATTGTCTCAACAACATTTTCATCAATTTTTTCAATTGCACGCATATTTAACACAACATTTTTAATGGTTTGATGCAGCATATCATCGCATTTTTGAATCAAATCTGCTGCTATATTGGCAGTTAGATGAGACGCAATTGGTGTTACAACAGTAAATTTCTCTTTGGTATCAATTTTGACTTCCATATACTCGGTAAGTGAATTAACAATGTGTGTATAAGTGAATTACAACTTCACTCAAAAATATTCGTTATAATTGTATAAATCCAAATTTACATTATGGATAATAATTTTTCAGCTCAAGTTAAAGAAATCATCTCTTTTAGTAGGGAAGAAGCATTAAGACTAGGAAACGACTTTATTGGCACCGAACATCTTTTGCTTGGTCTAATTCGGGACGGAGATAATACTGCTATTAAAGTATTGAAACAACTCAATATTGATTTATACGAACTTCGTAAAGAGGTTGAATTGGCAGTAAAAGATAAAACAGGTAAAAATATTGCCAACATTAATAGCTTGCCGCTTACAAAACAAGCTGAAAAAGTAATTCGGGTTACCGTTTTAGAAGCCAAAGCCTTGAAGAGTCCATTGGTAGAAACGGAGCATTTAATGCTAAGCATCTTAAAAAACAAGGAAAATATTGCCACTCAAATCCTTAATCAGTTTGATGTTGATTATGATCTGTTTCGTAATGAACTTGGAATGGTAGGTACAACTAACCCACCTCCCAGATCTGAATTTCCAGACGATAATGATGATGATTTTGACGAAGAAAAGAAAGGAGCAGGATACCAGCAATCTAAAACTGGCAAACCAGCACCCGGTGCTGCGAAAAGCAAAACTCCAGTATTAGATAATTTTGGAAGAGATATTACTAAATTGGCAGAGGCTGGAACGCTAGACCCAATTGTTGGAAGAGAACAAGAGATTGAAAGGGTTAGTCAAATTTTAAGCCGTAGAAAGAAAAACAATCCTATTTTAATCGGAGAACCAGGCGTGGGTAAAACTGCAATTGTTGAAGGTTTGGCTCTGCGCATTACTCAACGAAAAGTAAGTAGGGTTTTGTTTGATAAGCGAGTTATTTCATTAGATCTTGCCGCACTTGTTGCAGGTACAAAATATCGAGGCCAGTTCGAAGAAAGAATGAAAGCCATAATGAATGAATTAGAAAAAAACAGAGATGTTATTCTTTTCATTGATGAAATACATACTATTGTTGGAGCTGGGGGTGCAAGTGGATCTTTAGATGCTTCTAATATTTTTAAACCTGCTTTAGCCAGAGGAGAACTACAATGTATCGGAGCATCAACACTAGATGAATACAGAATGCATATTGAGAAAGATGGTGCCTTAGATAGACGCTTTCAAAAAGTGTTGATTGAACCGCCAAGTGTTGAAGAAACTATTCTTATTCTCAATAATATTAAGTCGAAGTACGAAGACTTTCACAATGTTACCTATGGTGATGATGCAATTGACGCCTGTGTAAAATTGAGTGATAGATACATGACCGATCGTTTATTGCCCGACAAAGCTATTGATGTTTTAGATGAAGTAGGAGCAAGGGTACACTTAAAAAATATCAATGTTCCAGAAGATATTCTTGAACTTGAGAAAAAGATTGAAGAAGTAAAAAATGAAAAGAATAAAGTTGTAAAAAGTCAGCGCTTTGAAGAAGCAGCTTCATTAAGAGATACTGAAAAGAAATTAGGTGAAGAATTAGAAAAAGCAAAAAATCAATGGGAAGAAGATAGCAAACACAGACGCTACCCTATAACCGAAGAAAATATTGCTGAAGTTATTTGTATGATGACTGGTATTCCTGTAAAGCGAATGGTTCAGGCTGAAACCGAGAAACTGCGTAGAATGAGTGAGGATATGCGTGGTATGGTGATTGGTCAAGATGATGCCATTAGTAAAGTAGTAAGGGCCATTCAACGAAACCGTGTTGGTTTAAAAGATCCTAAAAAACCAATTGGTACATTTATTTTCTTAGGCCCAACTGGAGTTGGTAAAACAGAACTTGCACGTGCATTAGCACGTTATATGTTCGATTCGGAAGATGCATTAATTCGAATCGACATGAGCGAATACATGGAAAAATTTACGGTGAGTAGATTAATAGGTGCACCTCCAGGATATGTTGGTTACGAAGAAGGAGGTCAATTAACAGAAAAAGTAAGAAGAAAACCATATAGTGTAATTCTATTAGATGAAATTGAAAAAGCACATCCAGATATCTACAATATTTTGTTGCAAGTATTAGATGATGGTCAACTTACTGACGGATTAGGAAGAAAAGTAGATTTTAAAAATACCATGATTATCATGACGTCTAATATTGGTGTTCGCCAATTGAAAGAATTTGGAGATGGTGTTGGATTTGCTACTGCAACTCGAATGCAGAATTCTGAAGAGAACAATAAAGCGGTAATTGAAAAAGCGTTGAAGCGTACATTTTCTCCAGAATTTCTAAACCGTATTGATGATGTAGTTGTATTTAATTCTTTAACAAAAGAGAATATATTCAATATCATAGACATTTTAATGACAGGTGTTTCGAAGCGGTTGCAAAATTTAGGATTTTCGCTTGAATTAACAGCAGATGCAAAAGATTTTATTGCTGAAAAAGGCTATGATGTTCAATTTGGCGCAAGACCTCTACATAGAGCAATACAAAAATATTTAGAAGACCCTTTGGCTGAAGAAATTATGAAAATGACTATAAAGCAAGGTGATGTTTTAATAGCAGATTTGAATAAAGAGACTGGCCAATTAGTATTTACTTTTCAAGAAAGAACTGAAGA
>JAYVRC010000010.1:0-3175 GCA_043776615.1 Sphingobacteriia bacterium | reverse complement strand
GGTTGATTGCTCATTGGCTCTATCTTTTATTTCGAAGTATCCATTAGTTATAGTTGTATAATTATTGATGGTAAGTGCTAAATTTTCATCAATACGTTTGCCTTCGGTGATATAAGTTTTAGGTAAACCTACATTGCTCTTGATTTCCTTAATAGGTAAGCCAGTAGTTAGGCGACTAATGATGTCTTTTGCCATATCTACTGACAATGAAGGCGAACCACCCCATAACTGGATGTTGTACATTACTTCATCTCTGGTATAATCTTTATTTAGCCAATTAGATTGAATGGTATAGCTAGATCTACCAGTTTTAGCACCTATGATAAAGCTCATAGCGTACTCAATATCTCCTTTGTTATTCTTAAGATTATACTGAACCATGTTAACTCCGTTTACGGTAATATTTTGTAATCCAACCAATTCATAACCTTTTAAACGGTCGCAAATTGCTTTTGTATGATCATAAACATCACCAACTGTTTGAGTACCAAATGCAACAGCTTTAGGTATATTATTATTTACAAAGTCGATAGATAAAACGTCTTTTGCATTGGTAATACCAATTAAGTCTTTTGGTGTGCTAATAAATGACTTATATGTATAATTGACTAAAGTAGTTGGAAGAATATCCGACAATTTTAACTGTGTTCCGATAGCATTACTGGTAATATTACCTGTTCTTGTTGCTGAAGGCATTTTATTGTAGTCTACCACAAATGGTACATCATGTATTGCTTTATTAAATACACGCATTGCAATTGCATCGCCTAAACTTTTACTTTCAACTCCGCCGCCGCCGCCGCCGCCTACAGTACCTGTAGTTGCAAATCCAATATCAATGCTATGATTGTTTTCACCTGCAACACCTGCAGTAACAGGAACAATAACATCGTCGGTAGTATATGCACCATCACTATCTCTTTCATCTGCATTTGGATCAAATCCTCCATTGTTTTGCAATGTTAAATCGTATGTAGATAATGGAGCTTGAACGCTGCCACCTTTTGCGTTTGGAATTTTTACAATATAATTTGTATTGGGTTGAATATTTAAATTGTATTTAGCAGATCCAGTATTTGTTCTGCTCGCATCACTCGAGAAATAATAGTTGCCTTCAGCATCAGTAATTGCTGTTCCAATTATTGTAACACCCTGCAATAATTGAACTGAAACCCCTGCAATTCCAATTTCATCGGCATCTTGAATACCATTTGAATTGGCATCAAACCAAATTCTATTTCCTATTTCAATTGGAGCAGGAACAGAAATTATTTCTAAGTCTCCTAAACCATTTGCTTTACCAAAAACACTTACATCACCACCAGTATATAATACTTTACCATTTTTGGCAATACCATCTGAAGTTGAATAATAACGAACCCCACCAGTATACCAATCAGTTATTGGGTCAAATGCAGTTGAAATAACTTCTTTACCCGGGAACATGGCTACACTTCCTGTGCTTGTTTCTTCATGTGAAATGCCAGGATTACTACCATTGGCAGTGTTACCAATACCTAGAGTACCTCCATTTCCATTCTCATATCGATCTGTATAAAAGAACTCTCCACCACCCGGGCCTTCGCTATTATTGGCACCATTTGTTGGTAACCCACCGCTAATAGCACCATTACTTTCTAAAACAAAGCCTGTGTAAGTTCCACCTGTATTACTAGCTTTTAAAATATCACCTGCTGCATTTCCGGTATACAGTGTATTGTTACCAATACTCGTTGGTCCTAAATTTTGATTTCCAGATTGGTGACCTGATCTATCAGTAATTCCTAAAATCATTGCTCCATCTGCTGGGTCGAATTCGAGAGAAGACAAAATAGGTTGAGGATAAATAACTTTGTTTGTTCCTGGAGGAATTACAGCTTCAGTAAAATTTCTTGCCCATGGATGCCATGAACCTTGACAAAGAGTTGCTGCAGCTATTGTTCCATTAGGGTCAGTATAATTAGTGTTTTTATTAATTCCAAAGCCAGTATTCATATTGGCTCTTCTATTAAAAGTTAGTGGTGCATTTAACACTGTAGTAAATGTTTCAGAACCTGGTGCAACCGATGCATCAACTTTTAAAACAATTGCTTTTAATTCAGTTCTATCTACAGACGAATTATCTGGCTTAACCCCATCTAATACTCCTCCTATATAAACGGCGCCTCTATAAAATTTAACAGCAAATGGTCTAAATGTACTGTTTCCAGCTGCAACAGGAAAAGCGTTGTAGGAAACAATTTGGGAAGCTAAAGTGGGAGCAGTACCAGTTAATCCAATATCAACTCTCCACAATTTTCTATCATTTAAATTAATCACATATAAATACCTGCCATCATCAGAAATTGTCATTCCACCTATTCCTTTTTTACCTACTTCAGTAAATACATTGCCGCCAGTCATATCATCTCTGTTGGCCTGTGTTTTATTGTTGTTACCAGGAGCAAAAGTTCTGCCAGGTAAAGTTCCAGCATCAAATGCAGGGTTAACTGCATTTAAGTTTACAAAGTTTCCAGTTTGTGTTTTGTTGTTAACAGTTTTAGCACCTGTTGTAACATAAATACCGTTTATTCCTAACGGTCCAAGTGATACGTGCCTTTTTACGAAAGCCGCATAAAATAATTTATCAGCCTTTTTGTGATAAGTTGTTGCCCATACAGCACCAATTTGTCCCATATCACTTATTATATCTGCTGGTGCTACTGCATCATAATTAAACGCGTATGCTCCATCAGCTCCTTTTGCATTAGGATAAGATGTAGTACCAACCTGATTATCGCCATTTGCATAGCTTGGTACAATAATTCTTGCGTTAGCATTGTCTATATAATCACCTGGGTAATTTATTCCAAAATTAGCAGTTGCAGATGGGGCAGTTGCAAATTGAACACTGGTTTTATTTCCGGTACCGAATGGTGCTGGGAAATCAGCTGACTGCCATCCAGAAAATTCTAAACGTACTTTAGTTGCAGCGGGTACTAGCACATTTGTAAAACTATAAGCTCCACTTGCATTTGAAGTAGTTGTACCTAAAAGTGTTCCAGCTGAATTATATGCTTTAACAGTAATATTTGCTGCACCTGGCTCATTAAAGCTGGCTGAATTATTTTTAACTCCATTTGCATTATAATCGCGGAATACGGTACCACTTATCTGAGCAGACAGTTCAATTGAA
>JAYVRC010000009.1:0-3180 GCA_043776615.1 Sphingobacteriia bacterium | reverse complement strand
AAGAGTACACTATCTTCTACAAAATCTTTTGATAATAAAAAACATAAACCAGCTCCAGTATCAAAAATAAATCTATTCAAAATTTCTCTTCCATCTTGTATAACTGCCATTTGATGCGGCAAAGTTGTAAAATTAGGCTTCAATAAAAAACCACCTTTGGGATATTTATATGTTCCTGGAGTATAAATTTCAATTTTACCAATATCATAATCCAATTTTACAACAAACTTTCTTAAGAAGCTATAACCGATGATTCCGTCGATTCTAATACCATAAACGCTGGTTAATAACTCATAATCGTTTATATGAAAATCAAGATGATCTACTGAAAGCCCAGCAAAATTTAAAGAATGATCCATTGCAAAATCTACTTTCTTTAATCCTGCAATACCTCTGATTGTTTTTTCTGTTTTAATTAAAGGAATTTTTAATTCTACAGCAGTATTAGAATCTAAGGAAATACCCCCACTTCCTGTATCTAATATAAAATTGAGTGAGTCTTGAAAATTGTCCAATTTTGCCCTTATGATAATTATTCCTCCAGAAAGTTGTGAAAAAGGGAGTTTGGTAATTAATTTACATTCTGGTAAAACAAACTCTTCTTGTGAAAAAGCAGTTTGAGTGCCCAAAAGGGCCAAAAACAATAGCAATCTTTGTAACATATGTTTCAATATTCAAATATAAGACACAGTGAATTATAATTTGGTTGCATCAAACAACTATTCAACAGTACCTTTGTTATGGTGTAACAAGTAATAATATGCAACTAGCTAAACTATACAAAAGAGCACTTGATTTTGAATTTCTATCAATAGAAGAAGGGATGTTTTTATTTGAAAATGCTCCTTTAGCCAATTTAATGAATATAGCTGATGAGCTTAGAAAAAAACAAGTTCCTCATGGTAAAGTTACTTGGCAAATAGACAGAAATGTAAATACTACTAATGTTTGTATTGCAAATTGTAAATTTTGTAATTTTTATAGAATTCCTGGTCACGCCGAAGCATATATCACCGAAATGCCGGTTTATCGCAAAAAAATTGAAGAAACTTTTAAGTATGGTGGGGATCAATTATTGCTACAAGGTGGGCACCACCCTGAATTAGGAATTGATTTTTATGCAAAAACATTTCGCCAGTTAAAGCAAGAATATCCAACTTTAAAATTACATGCACTAGGACCGCCAGAAATTGCTCATATTGCTAAACTTGCAAAAATGAGTCACCACGATGTGCTAAAAACTTTACAGGAAGCTGGCTTAGACTCATTGCCAGGAGCAGGAGCCGAAATTTTAGTAGATAGAGTTAGAAGGCTTATTTCAAAAGGCAAATGTGGGGCTGAAGAGTGGTTAACAATAATGCATGAAGCCCATAAACTAAATATTACTACTAGTGCTACAATGATGTTTGGACATGTAGAAACCTTAGAAGAGCGATTTATTCATTTGGTTAGCATCAGAGAGGTACAGGCTAAAAAACCAACACATGCAAAAGGGTTTCTAGCCTTTATTCCATGGACATTTCAGGATGTTGACACATTATTGACTAAAATTAGAGGTGTTCATAACCTTACTACTCCTGATGAATATATCAGAATGATTGCTATTAGCAGAATTATGTTGCCTAATATTAAAAATATTCAGGCAAGCTGGCTAACAGTAGGTAAGGAAACTGCCGAAATATGTCTGCACGCAGGGGCTAATGATTTTGGAAGTATAATGTTAGAAGAAAATGTAGTAAGTGCTGCTGGAGCACCACACAGATTTACCTATAAAAGTATTCAAGAAGCCATAAAAGAAGCAGGTTTTGAACCGCAGCTAAGAAATCAACAGTACGAATGGAGAGTTATTCCGGAAACCATTAGCGAACAAATTATTGATTATTAAAGAGTTTCTTTTAAAACAAAAGAAATAATGTATTTTTAAATTCGTTGTAAGTTTACTAATCCAATCATATTGAAAAACGATTACTTTCAGTTATTTTAATTGATTTTTTAGTAATATAATATATGAACATTTTTAAGGCAATTATTTGTCATGATTATTCAGTTTTAAGGGCCCAAAAAAGGGTAATTCATGTGAAAACCAATGGAATTCATATGATTGGGCTTACATTAATTGCCAATTTACTCACCATTTTTGGGCTCTATCTTATCTATTTTTTACTTAATCAAGGTAGAGACAACATTTATGCTATACTTAATGAGCTTCATTATTGGGAAGTTGCAGGAAGAGTAGGAATTATAATGGTCCTAGCCCTTGTTTATGTAATCGCTTTTGCTACATTTGGCGGCAAAAAATACTTTTTGGAGACCATAAATGAATTCATAAGTATGGATGAGAACAGCCAAAATGCCACTACTCGAAAGGGTTCTCGATATTTTTACGGGTCACTGCTTGTTTTTTTTATCTGTTCAGGAGTACTGTACTATTTGGTTAAAGTGGCTGGTTACTAATTTTTTTATTCTTTTTGTAACAAATATTCTATTGAATCGTATCATAGGAGTAGTTTGTATTTGATACCATCATTTCCTGCTTTTTTATGAATGAACGTGACTATAATTATTGTGTGAACGAGTATTCTGATAATCTTTATCGGTTTATTCTAAAAAACCTTCGACATGAAGAAGACGCACGTGATATAGTTCAAACTGCATTCGAAAAGTTATGGAGAAACAGAGAAATGGTAGAAACCGAAAAATCAAAATCTTATCTGTTTACAGTTGCATATAATCAGATGATTGATCATATTCGAAAAAATAAAAGGATTTATTTGAAAGAGGATTTTGCAGACGATCAAAGAATTCAGTATCAACAAAGTGGCAATTTGAAGAAAGTTTTAATGGAAGCTTTAAATAAGCTCAATGAAACACAAAGAAGTTTAGTAATGTTGAAAGACTATGAAGGATATAGTTATGAAGAAATTGGTTCAATCATGAGTTTGAATGAAAGTCAAGTTAAAGTTTACTTGCATCGCGCAAGATTAATATTAAAAAATTACTTAGTAAGTAAAGAAAACGTATAAAATTATCATGGAAATTAATCGACAAAATTACGAAACATATTTTCTACTTTGGTTAGACGGGGAACTGTCTACTCAACAGCAGAATGATGTGGAGCAGTTCATCGATAAAAATCCAGACTTAGCAATTGAATTGGCTTTATTGCAAGATGCTAAATTA
>JAYVRC010000008.1:0-3181 GCA_043776615.1 Sphingobacteriia bacterium | reverse complement strand
AAGTGTATGGATTGTTACAGGAGATGGAGATGGATTAAGTATAGGTGGAAATCATACCATTCATTTGTTAAGAAGAAATTTTGATGTGAATATTTTATTGTTCAACAACCAAATTTATGGTTTAACCAAGGGACAATATTCTCCAACTTCTGAAGAAAATAAAATCACCAAAAGCACACCATTCGGAAGTATCGATCATCCATTTAATCCATTGGCATTAGCAATGGGTGCCGATGCAAGTTTTATTGGTCGCACTATGGATCGTGATCCGAAGCATCTTCAATTTATGCTCACAAGGGCTAATGCACATAAGGGATCTTCATTCTTAGAAATTTATCAAAACTGCAATATTTTTAATGATGGTGCTTTTGAAGTGTTTACTGAAAAATCAACTAAGCAAGAAGAATGTTTATTTTTAGAACATGGTAAGCCAATGATTTTTGGTGCCAATCAAAACAAGGGAATTAAGTTAGATGGATTAAGACCAGTTGTAGTTGAATTAGGAGATAGTTCATCAACCGACGATTTATGGATTCATGACGAACGTGATTTTTATAAAGCACAAATTTTAGTGAGAATGTTTGATAATCCTAATAAAGATGGAGTACATTTTCCTAGACCATTTGGCGTGTTTTTTGAAACAGACAGGCCTTGCTATGAAGATGTAATGGCAATGCAAATTGAAGAAACAATTGCGTTGAAGGGTAAAGGAGATTTAGATAAATTATTACGCGGAAGAGAAGTTTGGGAAATCAAATCATAGTTTCACTAATTCATTTCTTATTGCAAATAATACAAGCCCTATTCTACTGGCAACATTTATTTTCTCAAAAAGATTATCGCGATAGCCGTCAATAGTTCTAGGGCTTAGGTGCATTTCCGCAGCTATTTCTTTTAAAGATTTATCGGTGCATAACCATTTTAAAAATTCTTTTTCTCTTTCCGGAAGGTTAAACAATTTTTGATATTCATCTTCTGGTTCCGATACACCATTTTTAATGGTATGTACAAAATTGTAATACAATATTTCATTAAAGTAAATTCCCTTTTCATAAATTTCATCCAACGCTTTTTTCAACTCAAAAGGTTGAATATTTTTTAAAATATATCCTTTAACGCCACATTTCAACATTTTTATAATAGCCCTTTCATCATTCAACATACTCAGCACTAGTATTTTTATTGAAGGATGATTTTCATACAACCACATTGCTGTTTCATAACCGTTCATTTCTGGCATGGTTATATCTAGTAATACAATATCTGGCAACTTAGAAGGGTTAAGTTGACTGATAAAATGCTTGCCATTATCTGCTTCTAATAAAACCTCATATTGTGGAAAATTCTTAATGATATTCGATAAACCATTGCGTAACAATACATGGTCATCTACTAAGGCAACGGTTTTCATAAAATTGAATATTGATATTTTAGTAGCATTAAAATTAAGCTTTTTTTAATAATTAAATTAAGCCGAGATACTCATTATTTTCCGTTTATTAACGGTAAAAATTCAAGTACTTAACACGTTGTTTTAAGTATTCAATCAATCTACTTTTACATTGTAATAATTGCGGATGGTGACTATCCAATTTTATTATTATTTTTTAACCAGGGGTTACAAACAAACAGGAGACGGCATCTGCCGTCTTCGTTTTTTAAAGTAACTTTGAATATGTTATTACATGTTCATCCCGATAATCCCAATCCAAGGCATATCAAAACAATCATCGATTGTTTGTTATC
The DNA here is from genome assembly GCA_043776615.1 of Sphingobacteriia bacterium. Lineage (GTDB taxonomy): Bacteria > Bacteroidota > Bacteroidia > Chitinophagales > Chitinophagaceae > Sediminibacterium. Next base: position 1,435 of record JAYVRC010000008.1, on the reverse strand, counting down.
CGGGGGAGTAATTATTTATCCAACCGATACTATATATGGACTTGGTTGTGACATTTTTCAACCAAAAGCAATTGAACTCATTGCACGAATTAAACAAGTAGATCCAGCAAAAGCCCAGTTGAGTTTTATCTGTAACGATTTGAGCGACTTAAGTAAATACAGTAAACCAATAGATACACCTGTTTATCGAATTCTAAAAAGTCATTTACCCGGACCATATACTTTTATACTTCCTGCCAGTAAAGCAGTTCCTAAAATATTACAAAGCAAAAAAAGCACAATAGGATTAAGAATCCCTAATAATATTATTGCAAGAACTATTGTAGAAAGTTTAGGGCACCCATTGCTGTCTGCTTCTTTACCAGAAGAAATGATAGAAGAGTACACTGATCCTGAAATAATACATGAGAAATTTGAAAATCTTGTAGATATTGTTGTAGATGGTGGAATTGGTGGAATTATTCCTTCTACTATTATTGATTGCACAAAACCCAATTTTGAACTAATCAGGTTAGGTGCAGGTGCCTGGGAAATGTCTTAAAAAGAAAGACTTATTTGTGTGGGTACTATATTAAAACTCTTACGATGATGAATACATAAACCGTTGTTCGCAATAGCTATTCGATGTTCTTCTGTACCATATCCCTTATTTCTATTCCATCCATATTGCGGAAATTGATGATGAATCTTTTCCATATAAGCATCTCTATGCGTTTTGGCCAAAATGCTTGCAGCAGCTATAGATGCATATTTGCCATCCCCTTTAATAATACATAAATGGGGGGTTTTTTTGTAGGCGATAAACCGATTGCCATCTATTAATAAATAAGCTGGTTTAACTTTAAGTTGATCAATCGCTAAATGCATAGCTTTAAAACTAGCTTTTAAAATATTGATTGTATCAATTGTTTCTACATCAACTCTAGCAACTGACCAAGCAATAGCATTTGATTCAATTACCTCTTTCAAAATAAGCCGTTGTTTTTCGCCTACTTGTTTACTATCATTCAGTAATGGATGTTTAAAGTTTTTTGGCAGAATAACCGCAGCTGCAAAAACTGGTCCAGCATAGCAACCTCTCCCTGCTTCATCACAGCCTGCTTCGATCAATATCTCTTGGTAAAATGAGGGTAGCATACCTGTAAAATTCAGCTATCCTTTTAATAGTATCAAATTGTTTTAATCAAAACAACTGTTTTGGTTGTTATACCTTTATATTGATGCAAAATACTGTTTATGGAAAAGTTGGATCGTTCGGACAAAAAGGTAGCAATTTGGTTATTAGTTGGTGTTGTTATGACAATTATTCAAATTGTTTTAGGTGGTATTACAAGGCTTACTGGAAGTGGATTATCTATTACTGAATGGAATATAATTACAGGAATATTGCCTCCTTTAAACGAACCTGCCTGGATGATAGAATTTGATAAATACA
>JAYVRC010000007.1:0-3182 GCA_043776615.1 Sphingobacteriia bacterium | reverse complement strand
CGATTTCAAAAAACTTTTTATTGGCGGAACGGCTTACACTTCTGATGCACAAGTATCTCTTTCTGGGGGTAATATGAATACTCAATTTTTAATTGGTGGAGGTTACCATTACGAATCAAGCATATTTTCAAATAATTTGGCAGATAAACGTGGCTCATTTCATTTGAATTTGAATCACACCTCAACAAATCAAAAGTTTAATGCAACCTTTATAGCGAACTATAGTTCTGATAAGAATAACCTTACTTCAACTGATCTCACATCATATTTAATACTTCCGCCAGTGTTGCCCTCTTTATATGATTCCTTAGGGAAATTAAACTGGGAAATGGGAGGCGCATCTTTCGATAATCCCCTAGCGAGCTTATCACAAAAATATACAGCAAAGACTGATAATTTATTAAGTAACTTTCAACTGAGTTACAAGATATTTTCTGGCTTTACAATAAGAACAAGTTTGGGATATAACACAATTCTTGTGAATGAAAAAAGTGCGTATCCAAAAGTTAGTCAAAACCCCCAATCTTCACCTACAGGCAGTGCTCAATTTGGAAATAATCATATCACAAGTTGGATAATTGAACCTCAAGCCGAATACATAAAAGTTATTGGAAAGAGTAAGATAAATATATTAATAGGCGGTACTTGGCAACAAATCGTAAATGACCGTTCTTCTATTCAGGCTTTTGGGTATACAAATGATGCTTTATTGGGATCTGTAATTGGAGCAAGCAATACAACCATTACCGATGGCTATACTCAATATCGATATGAGGCCTTTTTTGGAAGGTTAAATTATAACTGGCAGGATAAATATATTTTGAATTTTACCGGACGCAGGGATGGGTCTAGTCGTTTTGGACCAAACAAACAATTTGCGAATTTTGCAGCGGTTGGTTCAGCTTGGATTTTTTCAAATGAAAATTATATTAAAAAAACTTTACCATTTCTAAGTTACGGAAAATTGAGAGCAAGCTATGGCACAACCGGCAATGATCAAATTGGAGATTACCAATATCTTGATACATGGAGGCCGATATCTTATCGATATCAAGGTACCAGTGTAATTCCTACAAGGCTGTTTAATCCCGAATATAGTTGGGAGATTAATAAAAAGTTGGAAGTTAGTATTGAATTGGGATTCTTAAAAGATCGTATTTTATTCTCAGCCGCATATTTCCGCAACCGAAGCAGTAATCAATTGGTTAATTACAGGCTCCCGGGCCAGACTGGCTTTCCAAGCATTCTTCAAAATTTTCCTGCTCTCATAGAAAATAAAGGATTTGAATTTACTTTTCTTACAAAGAATTTTTCAAGTAAGAATTTCAACTGGACTACTTCTGCAAATCTTACAATTCCCCAAAATAAATTACTTTCTTTCCCTGGCTTAGCTACTTCTAGCTATGCCTTTAATTATGTAGAAGGTAAGTCGTTAAATTTAGTATATGGCTATCATTTATTGGGAGTTGATCCTGTTTCAGGAACTTATCAGTTTGAAGATGTATATAAAGATGGAGTAATAGGTTCCAAAGATTATATAGCGTCTTACAATTTGGATCCGAAATTCTACGGGGGTTTAAATAATACTATCAGTTATAAAAGCTGGGAGTTAAGTATCTTTTTTGAGTTTAAAAAGCAAATCGGACTCAATTATAATAATATTCCTATCTATAATTTTACTCCAGGAATGATGTTCAACTTGTCGGTAATAATGCTTGATCGTTGGCAAAAGCCCGGGGACATAAGCAACATTCAACAATTTACACAAACTTATACTCCGGCATTTGATGCACAGTACAATTTGTCAGTTTCTGATGGAATATTTAGCGACGCTTCTTATATCAGATTAAAAAATGTCTCGCTATCTTATAATTTGCCAGAACAGTTAAGCAGGAGAATTCATCTGGCAAGCTGCCGCTTTTATTTATTGGGACAAAATTTATTGACTATTACCAATTACAAAGGTTCAGATCCAGAAATACAAAACCTTTTTGTTCTTCCACCACTTAGAACATTCACTGCTGGTATTCAATTAACTTTTTAAACTGTTGAATTATGTTATTAAAATATATTCTTAATACAAGATTAATTATCATAATAATTTGTTTCGTACAAATTCCTTTGATTTCATGCAAGAAATTTCTTGAAATACAGCCACCTGCTGATTTAGTCACTACTGAAAGATTATTTTCTGACGATGAAACAGCAACAAGTGCAATCAATGGATTATACAGCCAAATGATGATATCCAACTTATTCTTCTCTAATTCGGGATTTACCTTAATGCCTGCTCTTTCTGCAGATGAGCTCTATAGAACATCTCCTGATGGGAATTTCGATCCGTTCTTTAATAATGCAATTTCACCAGATAATTTTTACAATGATGCTGGTTTATGGAAAAAGGGCTATCAGCATATCTATCATGCAAATTCTATTTTGAAAGGTTTGTCAACCTCCCAGGGTGTGAGTGTTAATGTGAAAAATCAACTTTCAGGCGAAGCAAAATTTGTAAGGGCTCTATGCAATTTTTATCTTGTTAATTTATTTGGTGATGTGCCTTTAGTAACGTCCACTGATTATAAGTTTAATTCATTACTCCCCCGCAGAAGTGTTGCAGAAATATACGAGCAAATAATATCAGACTTAAAGGATGCTCAAAATCTAATGAGCTTAGATTATCCATTATCAGAAAAAATACGCCCCAATAAAAGTGTGGCAACTGCTTTATTAGCAAGAGTATATTTATATCAAACCAAATGGGCTGAAGCAGAAGCCCAATCTACTGAAATCATAAATTCCGGAACTTACAGTTTAAATAGCTTAAATGATGTTTTCCTTGCAAACAGTTCTGAAGCCATTTGGCAATTATTACCTGTATTAACTTTCCTTAATACAGCTGATGGGTTCACATTTATTCCTTACTCATCAACTATCAACCCTACATATGTAACAACTGATTGGTTACTTAATTCTTTTGAATTAAACGATCTGAGAAAAACGATGTGGTTAAAAAGTAATACAGTAGCAGGACAAACTTATTACTACCCATTTAAGTACAAAATAAGAAGTGGGGGGACTATAACTGAATATAATATGGTTTTTAGACTGGCAGAACAATATTTAATTCGTGCCGAGTCAAGAGCTCAACAAAACAATATCAGTGACGCACAAAATGATTTAAA
>JAYVRC010000006.1:0-12533 GCA_043776615.1 Sphingobacteriia bacterium | reverse complement strand
CAAAAAAGTCCGACAAAGCACCACGAAAACCAGATGATTACAATGTTAGGCAAAGTAAAATTGCTATTGGTTCTGGTGGTTTTTGGGGCAAAGGATTTTTAAAAGGCACACAAACAAGGGGCAAATATGTTCCTCAGCAGCATACAGATTTTATATTCGCATCTTTAGCAGAAGCATTTGGCTTTGTAGGTTGTTTGGTATTTTTACTAATTTATTTATTTCTTCTTTTTAGATTTATTGCTATAGCAGAACGCCAAAGAAGTACTTTCAGCAGGGTATATGCATATTGCGTTGCTAGTATTTTTTTCTTTCATCTTGCATTCAATATATGCATGACCATTGGATTATTCCCTTCGCCTGGTGTAACCCTTCCACTTATTAGTTATGGTGGCTCATCATTGGTTTCGTTTACAATTTTATTGTTTATTTTACTCAGACTCGATGCCGATCGTCAAATGGTACTTCGTTAAAACTTATTCATGAAAATTATTCCCTTATCAGAAGGAAGCTTTACCATCGATAAAACAAAAGTTTTTGTTCCTTTCAACACATCAGTAGAACAACTCAGCAATAGACCTATCGGTAGTTTATTAGTAGAAATTCAACCATTTGTAGTAATCACATCAAAAGACATAATACTAATCGATACTGGGCTTGGCTATAATCTACCCAATGGAAAATCTCAATTGTTGTACAATCTCGAACAAGCTGGTATTAACCCAATAAATATTACCAAGGTTCTTTTAAGTCATTTACATAAAGATCATGCAGGTGGTATTACTACCAAAAATGAACTTACAGGAGAACGATTCATCAGTTTTCCTTATGCAACCTATTATGTACATAGTAAAGAATTTGATTTTGCTATGGGAATTGGGTCTGCATCGTATGTAAAAGAAGATTTTGAACTTCTTCAAGAATATAGCAAAGTGGTTTGGCTAGATGAAGACAATGCTTTTATTGATAACTATATAAAATATGAGCTCACAGGAGCGCATAGTAAATTTCATCAGGTTTTTTGGATTGAAGAAGATAATGAAATAATATTCTTTGGAGGAGATGATGCACCCCAATTGCAACAAATGAAAAGCAGATTTGTAGCAAAATATGATTTTGATGGAAAAAAGTGTATGGAATTAAGAAAACTATGGTGGGAAGAAGGAAAAAAACTAGAATGGTCATTCTTATTTTACCATGATATTGCAGCGCCAGTATTTAAACAAAGTTTGTAATTAATTATTTTTGATAGATGAAGGATCTTGTATAATTCTTTTTTTAAAGTTGGGATTGTTCATCATTCTATTCTTTAACTCTTTGCGCAATTCATTATTAAAATCTCTATCTGCCGTAAATACTTTATTTACTCTTTCATCGCTTACCAATATTTTTTTAAAATCTATACTATACCTCTTACGAACAGAAAGCGCCTTTTCTTCAAAAGCTAATTCGTTATCTAAATTATCTTTTCTTGCTTTTTTTAATTCTTCAAAATAAACATTGTGCACTGGCCAAAATTTTTGTGCTTCTTCGGCTGTTAAATTGAGCTGTCGAGTAATATAAGCTACTTTTAGAGCTTCAATATTATTCTTTCGAAGCCCTTGCTTGTTTGGGTTGTTCTGACACATAGCCAAAGCAACTAATCCAATGTTTAATACTATTAATAAAATTATTTTTTTCATATAAATTTAACTTGATTTTTTAATTACCTTTTCGCCATTTTCATTTAAATATTGCAACATTTCATCGTCTACAATATTTTCAAAATTACCCTCATTCTCATTAATTAATTCAGCATCAATTGATGAATGACCTAGGTTTAAGGAAGAAGCAGCATTTATATAATTTACTAATTCATCTTCAGATAAATTATTCATTGCTGTGGTAATATTAATTTTACTGTATTTGTCATAATCAAAACTATGATTGCCTTTATTAGTGTACAAAAAACCTGCAGTTAGCAATATACCTGCAACGACTGCAGCGGAGGCATAAGTCATCCATTTACGCATCAATGGCATTTTTACAACAATTGATTTTTGCTTTGGCAAGTTTACATTAAAGGAGTTAAAATACCCTTGAGGTAAAGATTGAATGGGCTCTCGAGAAATTTGATTTAGTAATGGTGCAATATCAATTAACTCATTACCATCATCTTTATTATTTGATTGTTCTTTGGCTAAAAACAATATTTTTTGAGCAAATGAATCAAAATAACCTAGGGGTAATTGTTGAGGCATTTTATTATTAATGCTAGCAACCAAAGGCGCAATTAATTTAAGTTCTTCTCTTATGTTATTCTGCTGGTTCATTTACTCAAGTTTGACTATAAAATGTGAACTTGGTTTAAGCGTTCATTATAAAATCTTCAATTTTTTTTGCTGCATGATGATAACTGGCTTTTAAAGCCCCAACACTGGTATCTAAAACTTTGCTCATTTCTTCGTAAGGCATTTCATCATAATAACGCAAATTAAATACAACTCGTTGTTTTTCAGGCAATTGCTGAATAGCAACCTGCAGCTTCCATTCCAACTTATTGGCATCAAAATTAACATCGGCCTTAACTTTATTACTAAAATCTTTCGAAATATCATCAAAATTAACAGCCGATTTTCTTTTGCTTTGTACTATGAAAGTTAAGCATTCATTGGTAGCTATTCGGTATAACCAAGTATATAACTGGCTATCTTCTCTAAAAGAGCCTAAGCCATTCCAAACTTTAATGAATGTATTTTGCAACATATCATTCGCATCTTCATGTTCAACAACCATTCTACGTATATGCCAATACAATTTCTCTTGATACTTTTTTACCAAGCTTGTGTATGCAGCATCTTTAGTTGAGGCCGATTTAAATTGTACTACCAATGCCTGATCTTCAATAAACATTCATGTGTTTTGATATACTATGACTACTATATTTTAACATGGTTTAATAAACCCTACCAATTGTATCACATATTGCCTTTAATAAGGAGAGCCCATCATTTCTATCTTGACCTTTTTCCCACATCATTACTCCATTTGCCATTGATTTAGCCAACATTGCTTTACGCTTTACAGTAGATTGGCCATTGTAATAAATGGTGTAGTTGGTAAACCCACCAGCAGTTACTACTGCAGAATCTAACAAAGCAGAGCCAGTTCCACTTGTAATTGTATTATAAGTAAGTACCGTTCCTGTTTGTGTAATTCCACTTGGTCTTCCATAAGCTGGGATTCCTAAAACGGCTTTAGAGGCTGGCATTCCTCTTGTTCCTACCCAATAGTTTAAACAAATTTGAGCCAATGCTAAATCACTGTGGTGCTTATATGGAACTGTTGTACTAAAATCATCGTAAGCCATAATGTTAAAAAAATCAACAATATTATTTATCCATAAATTACTGCTTATTGCATCTCTAATAACACCAGCATATTTTCCTGCAGTTATAGCTGCAGATAGATAATACTTAGCATTGGTATGACAGCTATCACTTAACTCTTTCATGAAAGCTGCATAACTTACATCTGTTCCATCATCAGTTCGTGGAAATTCCCAATCAATATCTACCCCATCTAAATTATACAATCTAACAACATTCATGATCTGACTAACAAAAACATTTCTTCCAGCTGATGTATTAGCCATATTTTTAAAATCAGCAGCTAATCCCGATACACTAATAAATATTTTTGCATTATTTACTTTGGCTTTAGTTGAAACAGCTGAAAGCGTTGAAGGGCTTGCTACTGTTAAGCTTCCGGTTGAACCAACATTTGCAAATGCATAATTAATTACATTACACATCCTAAATTTTTGATCGGTTATGGTTGCAGGATCTCTGTAACTAGGAAAATAGCCCACTACATAAAACCCAAAAGCAGTAGGAGCACTTATATTAATACCACTTACAAGCGGTGATGGAGTTACAGGAGTTGAGGTTTGATCTTTTTTACTACAAGAAGCAACCATTAATAAAAGAGTGAGAATTGTTATTGATTTATTGGCAATGTTAAATTGTGACATAGATTGAAATTAAGTATAATTTTTTTTCGGAGTACATTTAAATGCATTCATTTTTAACATGTAGAAAAATACATTAAATTGAGACAGAATCTACCTTATGCCCAATCAATCAAATATTCAGGCTTTTCGTCAAAACGTAACAGATAAATACACTATTTATAATAGTCTATTTGCCGCATTGCCCTTTTCGGGTATAGCAAATGTTGGAGCGCTATTACCTATATTATTACAAGCCTGTGTTGAAGGGTACAATGAAGGAAAAAACCCAATGGAGATTATTGAACATTTTTTTAAACAACATACAAATGCAACAACTGAGGCTGAAAAAGTAGAAAGGCTTTTTAAATTTGTTCAATACATTGAACGGCAGGTTGTATTATTTGATGCTATTGAAGATGCTTCATTTACTACAGTCAACAACATTGATGGCTCTGGAAGTTTAAAAGCACTGTACAATGAGGCATTTTTTGCTGGAAAAATTCCAGCACTCAAAGAAAAACTCAAGCACTTTAAAGTTAGGGTTGTATTAACGGCACATCCTACTCAATTTTATCCAGGAAGTGTATTAGGAATTATACATGATTTAGGAGAAGCTATTTCAAAAAACGATTTTCAAGTTATTAATTTATTTATTCAGCAGCTGGGCATTACGCCATTTTTTAATAAAAAACAGCCTACTCCTTTTGATGAAGCAGTAAATCTGATGTGGTATTTAGAAAATATATTGTACCATTCTATAGGTAATATTTACAATTTTATTCAAAGAGAAATATTTGATGGAGACAATAATAACAAAAATCCTTTTATTGAATTAGGATTTTGGCCTGGAGGAGATAGAGATGGAAATCCATTTGTAAATGCTGCAACAACTTTACAGGTAGCTGAATCTTTGAGAAGTGCAATTACAGTTTGCTATTATAGAGATATTCGCAAACTAAAACGCAAACTCACTTTTGCAGGAGTTGATGTGTTGGTAAGTCAACTCGAATCACAATTATACGAAAACGTATTTCGTCCTAAAGAAAGCAAAAGAATTCATCAGTCTGAACTATTAGAGAAATTACAAAATATCAAACAATTAATCCAAGAAAATCATCATGGCTTATACATTAATCGAGTTGATAGTCTTATTAATAAAGTCAGCATATTTGGTACTTGGTTTGCCTCATTAGATATTCGTCAAGATAGCAGAATACATACTAAAGTATTAATTGATATAGATCAAACATTAAGAAAGAAAAAATCAAAAGGTATTTTACCCGAAAACTATTCATCATTAAACGAACTAGATAAAATAACTGCACTTAGTTTAATTGACCAAGTAATTCAAACAATTGATACTACAGAAGAAATAGCAAAAGATACTATTGAAAGTATTTTTGCAATAAATTCTATCCAACAAATTAATGGAGAAATAGGTTGCAACCGATACGTAATAAGTAATTGTAGAACTGCACTAAATGTTATTGAAGTAATTACCCTGTTTCGATTATGTGGCTGGGATATTGATAAATTATCTGTAGATATTGTTCCTTTATTTGAAACTATTGATGATCTTGAGGATGCCGAAGTAATTATGAATTTTCTATACTCCTATCCTATTTATAAAAATCATTTGGCACAAAGAAATCAACAACAAACAATTATGTTAGGTTTTAGTGACGGCACTAAAGATGGAGGTTATTTACAAGCCAATTGGAGTATTTATACAGCAAAAGAGCAGCTCACATCTGTATCAAGAAAACATGATATTAAAGTAAAGTTCTTTGATGGTCGCGGTGGACCGCCATCGCGTGGTGGTGGAAAAACAAATAAATTTTATGCCTCATTGGGTAATAATATTGAAAATGAAGAAATACAATTAACTGTACAAGGTCAAACCATCACTTCGAATTTTGGTACTATTCAATCTTCGCAATATAATCTGGAGCAATTATTAAGTGCTGGCATTAGTAACACAGTATTTGCAGAAACCAGAGCACAGTTAACGCTCGCGGAAAGAAATTTATTAACTGAATTGGGAGAAATTTCATACGGCGTTTATCAATCTTTTAAAGAACACCCGCAATTCTTGCCTTATATGCAACAATTCAGTCCTTTAAATTATTACAGCAAAAGCAATATTGCTAGTAGACCAGGTAAAAGAGGAAATTCTTCCGAATTAAAATTTGAAGATTTAAGAGCTATTCCATTTGTTGGAAGTTGGAGTCAATTAAAACAAAATGTTCCTGGCTATTTTGGTGTAGGTACTGCATTAAATACACTGAAAGAAAAAGGGAAATGGGAAGAAGTAAAAAACTTATTTAATAATTCACCTTTTTTTAGAACGCTTATTGATAATAGCATGATGAGCATGCTTAAATCATTCTTTGCATTAACTACTTTTATCAAAAATGATCCTATTTATGGATCAGTTTGGGAATTAATTAAAAAGGAATATGATTTAACAAAAGAATTAGTGCTAGAACTTGCCAACAACACCCAATTAATGCAAGACGATCAAACAGGCAGGGCTTCGATTTTACTGAGAGATAAAATTGTATTGCCTTTGTTAACCATTCAGCAATTTGCTTTGCACCAGCTTCTTAATAAAAATTTGACTATTGAACAGAAAAGCATCTATGAAAAATTGGTCACTAGGAGTATGTTTGGAATTATTAATGCAGCAAGAAATTCTGCTTAAGCATCCTTCCATTTCCATAAATGCAAACAAGCATAAGTTCTATAAGGGCTCCAATTGGCAGCGATTTTTATCATCTGTTCTTTCATTAATTTTTTATTGTTAGTATCTAATTGGTAGATCTTTGTCATTGCTTGTTGTATGCCCAAATCATCAACCGCAAATACATCTTCTCTACCCAAGCTAAACATTAATAACATTTCAACAGTCCATTTTCCTACACCTTTTATTTGAATTAAGAGTTCAGTAATTTCTCCATTAGATAACTTTGCCAATTTCTTATCAGTTATTGAATGTTCAATGCAAAATTCAGCAACATTTTTTACATACCCTACCTTAGCATTACTTAAGCCAATGGCTCTGAGTATTTCATGAGGAGTATCAATTACTTGTTGAGGCTTTGGTTCTTTTCCATTGTAAAGCTCAAGGAACCGTTTAAAAATTACAGCAGCTACTTTTGTGCTAAGTTGTTGGCTCAAAATACTTGCCATTAAACGAAGTGGGATATTTTTACGCATTTTCAATTCATGAAAGTCTTTCCCAATCACTTTCCTCAATTTTTTATCTTTCGAAAGATGTTTTATATAATTCATTTTTACAAGTTACTTAATTTATTAAAAAAACTGTACCTTACAAATCAATCTTCCTATTACAGAGTAATTATTAATTTGTAATATATAAAACTCATACCTACTAATAAAAAAACTCATGATACTCATTTTTTTAGGCTTAATCGTTTTTATCGTTTCTCTTTTTTTAAATAAACAAAGAGAAGAATTTCTTAAACTAGCAAAAGGAATGCGCTTTGCCGGTTTAGCTATTATTATTTTGGGCTTTTTAACTTCTTGCATTAAGCAAATAGATGCTGGTCAAATCGGCGTTAAGTCGCTTTTTGGCAAGATCGACAATGACATATTAACCAGTGGTTTAAACTTTATCAATCCAATGGTAGATGTAAAAACAGTAGATGTAAAAACTCTTAACTATACAATGAGTGGTGTTCATGATGAGGGTGATAAAGAAGGTGATGACGCAATAAGAGTTTTAACTGCTGATGGCTTGGAAGTAATTATTGATCTTACCGTTTTATATAGAGTTACCAGTGATCAGGCTCCACGATTAATACGTGAAACTGGATTAGATTATAGGGATAAAATTGTTCGACCACTTACAAGAACAAAAATTAGAGATAATGCTGTGTATTTTACAGCTATAGATTTGTACTCAACTAAAAGAGATCTTTTTCAGGGGAGGATATTTAAAAGCATTGATGAAGATTTTAAGAAAAGAGGCTTGGTTTTAGAGCAATTATTAGTCAGAAATATTACACTCCCAAATAATGTAAAAACATCAATAGAAGAGAAAATAAAAGCAGAGCAAGATGCTCAAAAAATGGAATTTGTGTTACAAAAAGAAAAGCAAGAAGCAGAGCGCAAACGTGTTGAGGCTCAAGGTATAGCCGACTATCAAAAAATTATTAGTGCAGGATTAGGAGATAAACAATTACAATACGAACAAATACAAGTGATGAAAGCATTGGTAACTTCTCCAAATGCAAAAGTAATTGTTTTAGGAAAAGGGAATTCTCCAATAATTTTGGATGCTAAAGATGGTAAAAATTAGTCTTCATTAAAATTAATAGGTTTGCTCCATAATCGAATAACCCACCAAAGAAATAGCGAGAGACTACTTATAAACCAAACATAGAAAATAATATTACCTGCAGTTAACTTGTCATGTATAAAAGCATAATCATACATAATACCCATTGTAGAGTTAATAGCAAGCCACAATAACCCAACAGATATAGTATTTAAAATACGAATTAAATATTCTCTTACACCAGGCTCCAACTAGTAGTTTTTTAATTTAACTTAATACAAAAATGAAAACGATATTGTTTACTCAATTCAATATTAATCAAAGCTTTGATTACTCGCTGCTGCTAATTTCAATATTCTATCAAACTGAGCAGGAGTAAGATCATTGTAAAAATAATAAATAGGATCTACAGCTACTCCATTTCTATGAACTTCATAATGCAAATGGGGACCAGTACTTTTACCGGTACTTCCAATATAACCTATAACTTCCCCTCTCTTAATTTTTTCGCCTACACGTGCTTTAATACGATACATATGAGAGTAGGTGGTTTCATATCCAAAGCCATGATATATAACAACTCGGTTACCAAATCCACCTGTATTATATCCTGCATCTTTAACAACACCATCTGAAGTTGCATATATAGGTGTTCCTGAAGGAGCTGTAAAATCGAGCCCAGCATGTAATCTTCTATCTTTATAAATTGGGTCAATTCTGTAACCAAAACCCGAAGCCACCCTGTTTAAATTTTTATTACTAACTGGCTGAATTGATGGAATTGCAGCTAATAATTTTTCTTTATTCTTAACTAAATCAACAATTTCTGTGAATGATTTTGATTGAAAAGCAATTCTCAATGAAAGATTATTTAACTGGTTTGTCATAATATTAATGAGTTCGGTTTCACCCAAACTTTGCACCAACTTTACTTCTTTTTTCGTTTCAATGTCTTTTATCCTTGCACTATCTGGAATTGGTGCTGATTCAAAAATAGAGCGGTATACATTATTGTCTCTATTCTCAATTTCTTTCATTTGTAATTCTAATTGATTAACCCTTTCTGTTAATATGCTGTAATTCTGCCTGAGGTCATCATTCTGCTGTTGAAGCAGTTTTTCTTTGGGAGAGTCGATATAATTAAAAGTAATAACAAAAATAATAATACCAGTTACTATGGAAGCCGCTATGTAACCAATTACCTGCAATAAGCGAACCCTAAGAGGAGTAGTAAGTTTCTCGTAGCGTAAAGTATGGGTATTAAAAAAATATTTTACCTTCTTCATTAAGCATCAATCATGGGGCAAAGTCAGCTAAATCCTTACCTTTGCTCACCTTTAAAATACCAACAAATATAGTTTCTACGCCCTAAATGGGCTATAAAAAAGTAATGAAGATGACGAGTGCCGAAATTCGCCAACAATTTTTAGCCTTTTTTGAGTCAAAAAAGCACCAAATCGTAGCATCCGCTCCTATAGTGGTTAAAAACGATCCTACGCTGCTATTTACCAATGCTGGAATGAACCAGTTTAAAGATTATTTTCTTGGGAATCGAAAACCAGATTTTACTCGAATAGCTGATACCCAAAAATGCTTAAGAGTAAGTGGAAAACACAATGATCTTGAAGAAGTAGGTGTAGACACCTATCATCATACGATGTTTGAAATGTTGGGCAATTGGAGTTTTGGAGATTATTTTAAATCAGAAGCTATTGCTTGGAGTTGGGAACTATTAACCGAAGTGTACAAACTAGATAAAGATCGAATATATGTGACCATTTTTGAAGGAGACGAAAAAGAAGGTTTATCAAAAGACCATGAAGCTTTAAATGAATGGAAAAAAGTGATTGCTGAAGAAAGAATTTTACTAGGAAATAAAAAAGATAATTTTTGGGAGATGGGTGATACTGGTCCATGTGGACCATGTACAGAAATTCATGTGGATTGTAGATCCAATGAAGAAAGAAACTTAGTAGATGGAAGAACTTTAGTAAATAACGACCATCCCCAAGTAATTGAAATTTGGAATAATGTATTCATGCAATTTAATCGATTAAAAGATGGTAGTCTTCAACCACTACCCTCACAGCATGTAGATACTGGAATGGGTTTTGAACGATTGGTTAGAGTAATACAAGGCAAACAGAGTAATTATGATACGGATGTTTTTACTGGCACTATCTCAGCTACTGAAAATATTACTGGCAAAAAATACGATTATAGTGATAGTAAAGAGGCTATTGCATTTCGAGTACTCGCAGACCATATTAGGGCCATTGCATTTACTATTGCCGATGGTCAATTACCTTCAAACACTGGAGCTGGCTATGTAATTAGAAGAATTTTAAGAAGAGCAGTAAGGTATTATTATTCGTATTTAGATTATAAACAACCATTGCTCCATCAACTTATACTTCTGCTTGCAACACAATTCGAAACTGTTTTCCCAGAGTTAATAAAGCAACAAAACTTTGTTGCTAAAGTAGTGAAAGAAGAAGAAGAAGCTTTTTTAAGAACACTTGATAAAGGATTAAAAAGAATTGACGATATAATTAAACTATCAACTAATAAAAAGATTGAAGGTAAACCTGCTTTTGAACTATTCGACACTTTTGGCTTTCCGTTGGACTTAACTAAATTAATTGCTTCAGAAAATAATTTCACAGTTGATGAAGCAGGTTTTGAAGCAGCAATGCAAGAACAAAAAAATAGAAGCAGAGCAGCGTCTGTATTAGATACCGAAGATTGGATTATTGTATCTGATGAACAAGGTGATGGATTTGTTGGGTATAAAGATAATTTAGTAAAGAGTAAAATTAACAAGTATAGAAAAATTAGTGCTAAAGGAAATACACAATACCAAATAGTTTTAAACACCACCCCTTTTTATGCTGAGAGTGGTGGACAAGTTGGCGATAGTGGGTGGTTAGCGTTTGAAGATAAAACCATTGAAGTAACTGATACCAAAAAAGAAAATGAGTTAATCGTTCATTTTGTAAATGAATTACCAGAAAATATAACCGCTATTTGTACTGCCAGAATTAATGTAGCAAAACGATTATTCACTTGTTACAATCATACAGCAACACACCTCCTACACGCAGCATTAAGAACAGTATTAGGTAACCATGTTGCACAAAAAGGATCTTTGGTAAATGAAGACACTCTTCGTTTCGATTTTTCTCATTTTGCTAAAGTAACCGATCAGGAAATTCGACTTATCGAAAAAATGGTGAATGATAAAATCAGGGAAAATATACCTGTTGTAATTACAGAAATGCCTAAAGAAGAAGCGCTGAAATTAGGTGCTATGGCTTTATTTGGAGAAAAATATGGTAACATAGTTCGAGTTGTTGTAATAGATCCTAACTATTCTGTTGAATTATGCGGAGGAACCCATGTAATGCAAACTGGTATGATAGGTTTGCTAAAAATAACAACCGAATCTGCTGTTGCTGCTGGAGTTAGAAGGATAGAAGCGATCACCGGAAGTAATGCATACGATTTTATAAATGAACAATTTGCGGGTTTAAAAGAAATTACCAATCTTCTTAAATCACAAGACCCAGTAAAAGCTGTAGAAAAAATTATTTTAGAAAAACAAGAACTTGAGAAAAAAATAGAAAGCTTAGAAACAAAACAGTTGAACTCAATTAAAGAAATTTTATTAGAAGAAAGAGTTCCATTTCCATTTTCATCAAAAGAAGAAGCATTTTTCATAGGAAAAGTGGTAGAAGTAAGCAATGCAGATCACCTAAAAAAATTATCATTCGAATTAAAAGAAGAATTAGGAAATAACTACATCGTAATACTTTGTTCCAATATTGGTGGTAAAGCTGCAGTGAGCGTTCTTTTATCTGATAGTATGGGAACACATAAAGGATTAGAAGCACCAAAAATCATTAAAGAAATAGTTGCCCCTTTGATAAAAGGTGGTGGAGGTGGGCAAAAAACTTTAGCAACAGCAGGCGGACAAGACGCATCTAACTTAGAAGGAGTAATTGCTAAAGTGAAGGAACTGATCAGCTAAATTTTAAACATTCATTAACCTTAATTAACAACCATTGTAGTATTTCTTATAATGGTTGTTTTATTTTTGGGAACTTAAAAATAAGTTATGAAACAAAAATTATTGATTGCATTAGTTGCCGTTACTGCATCTATTTCAGTATTTTCTCAAACAGAGAATAATAAATCCGAAATTATTATTCAAAAACAAGGAGAAGGAAGAGAGAAGATGAA
>JAYVRC010000005.1:0-12584 GCA_043776615.1 Sphingobacteriia bacterium | reverse complement strand
AATTTAGATGCGGTTATTAATGGAGATATAGAAGAGTTTATTGAATCATTGCAAATGGCAGAGAATGCTGCTAAAATGGTGAATCAATAAAATTAATTGTTGATAGTTTGGTTGTCGATCTCTTTTAGTTTCAATTCCCATTTCCAAGCAGTGTCCATCATTTCAGTGATTCCATAGTTAATTTTCCATCCTAATTTATTTACTGCTGCATCATTGTTGGCGTATATGGCAACAACATCACCTGCTCTACGCGGACCAATTTCGTAGTTTAATTTAACGCCACTCACTTTTTCAAAAGTATGAATTGCTTCTAATACACTTACACCATCACCCGTACCTAAATTAAAAACATCACAAGCAGTTTCATTTTTTTCATTGGCTAAATATTGAATAGCCAATGTGTGAGCATGAGCAATGTCGGAAACGTGAATATAGTCTCTAATACAACTACCATCTATTGTATCATAATCATTGCCATGCACTTTCATTTTTAGTAATTTACCAATGGCGGTTTGGGTAATTGCAGGAACAAGGTTTTGTGGTTTTCCAACTGGCAATTCGCCAATATTTATTGATGGATGTGCACCAACAGGATTAAAGTATCGAAGGAGAATAGCATTGGTTGCAGTGGCTTTGGTAAAATCTTTTAAAATTACTTCTCCCATTTGCTTGGTTGCTCCATATGGAGATTCTGCTGGTTTAATAGGCGATTTTTCAGTAACAGGAATTTCATCAGGATTACCATACACAGTGCAGGAAGAAGAAAATACAATATTAGGTACTCCAAATTCTTGCACACATTTTAATAAATTAATTAATCCAATTAAATTGTTTTCATAATATAAAATGGGTGCTTCTACTGATTCGCCAACTGCTTTGTATGCAGCAAAATGAATGATACCATCTATGTCGGTATGTTCCATAAATACTGCTTGTGTTTCATCAAAATTCTTTAGGTCAACAGAATAATTTTTAATTTTTTTGCCAGTAATCTTTTCAATACCGTTTAAGGCAATATTGGTTGATCTAGAATAGTTATCAATTGAGATAACATCAAACCCATTTTCTATTAAATCAATAATTGTGTGAGATCCGATATATCCACAACCTCCAGTAACCAAAATTTTTGCCATACAATAAATTATAGCACAATATAAAACGATAATCTGAAAGGAGTTGTTGTTATTAAACTATTTGATAAATAATTTGATTACATAGAATATTACTGCAGCTAAAAAAGCTGAGATAGGTATAGTTAAAATCCAAGCCCAGAGCAGGTTAACAGTAACTCCCCATCTAACAGCACTAAGTCGTTTTGTTGCACCAACGCCTATAATAGATCCAGTAATTGTATGGGTAGTAGAAACAGGTATTTTAAAATGTTCTGTAAGAAATAAGGTAATAGCACCAGCGGTTTCTGCAGCAACACCTTCCAAAGGAGTTACTTTGGTAATTTTTGTACCCATTGTTTTTACAATTTTCCAACCACCACTCATTGTTCCTAAACCAATACAAAGAAAACTAGTAAAAGGAACCCAAGGATATGCAAGAACAAATTCGTTGAAATTCATATTAACCCCATGTGTATTTTTTTCGTAAAAAATAATAGCTGCTCCAATAATTCCCATTACTTTTTGTGCATCATTTCCTCCATGGCCTAAACTGAAAGCTGCAGAAGATACTAATTGTAATTTCTTAAACCAATTTTCTGCCTTATAAGGATTGGATCGTTTGCATAAGTGTACAATTAATATGGTAATAAAAAATGCAATAAACATTCCAATTAGTGGTGCAATAAAAATGAATAGAACTGTTGGAATAACTTTTGCATAATTAATTACATCTGCCCCTGCTACACTAAATCCTTTTGCATTTGCCAATGCAGCTCCAACAAAACCTCCCATTAGCGTATGAGAAGAGCTAGACGGAATTCCAAACCACCAAGTTATTAGGTTCCATACAATTGCAGCAATAATACCAGCCAATAGTACTTCTAATGTTATGAATTCGGCATGAACCCATTTAGCTACAGTATTACCAATACCAAATTCTTTAAAAATATATTTCGAGATAAAAAAGGCTGCGAAATTAAACATCGCTGCCCAAAGTACTGCTTGAAATGGAGTTAAAACTTTTGTTGAAACTATTGTAGCAATTGAATTAGCAGCATCATGAAATCCATTGATGTAATCAAAAACAAAAGCGAGAATAACTATTAATATAAGTAAGGTGAACATAAAGGGCTAATTCTTAATTCATAACTCTTAATTCCTAATTATTATTAAGCGTACTTAATAATAATGGATTCAATCACATTTGCAGCATCTTCACATTTATCAGTTGCAATTTCCATTACTTGATAAATCTCCCTTTTCTTAATTACTTCTTTAAAGTCGTTTTCTTGTTGAAATAGCATTTCTATACTCATATCGAATACATCATCAGCTTGGTTTTCGATGCTGTTAACTTTTACCATAGCTTCAGTCATTTCACGAAGATTTTTCATATCTCTTAATCCAAAAACAGCTTTTTTTATTTCAATTGAACCTTGTAAAATAAGATCTGCCATTTTTTGAATTCCCGTGTCATTTGGATTTACGCTGTAAAAATTAATTTTTTTAGCAGAAGCGTATATATAATCTGCAATATCATCTAATGAAGATGCTAAATAATGAATGTCTTCTCTGTCAAATGGGGTTATAAAATTTCTACCTAATTCTGTAAAAATACGGTGGGTATTATCATCGTTCTTATGTTCTAAATCTTCAATTTGTGATAAGATAGATGCTCTTTTGTTGTGATCTGGTTCACTCACCATTTCTTTTAGCTTGATACCCATTTCATGCACTTTTTCAGCTACATCTTCAAATAACTCGTAGAAAATGGTATTTTTTGGCATAAAAAAACGCCCAAACGTATTAATTCCCATGTGATACACTTTTAACAAAAATAGGCTTAGATATTGTAAGCATCCAATTTAAGAAATAATTAATAATATGATAATATTGATTTAAGTAATTATAAGACTGCAGCATTTGAATTCATAACATTTTGATTGCATTTACTTTACAATTCGTTCATTTAGATTGTACAGTTTTACAATTCAGTTTATAGCAATAGAGCATATTGGTAGTTTTCTCATGCGAGCCCTAATTTCTATTGGGGCTTTTACTCTCTTTTCCTTTCCAAAGTAAAACCTACTGTGGTACCAATATCGAGTTTACTCCTTACGTGCATAGTTTGTCCATGTACTTCAATAATATGTTTACAAATAGATAAACCTAGTCCAGAGCCGCCAATATCTCTACTTCTGCCACTATCTGTTCTGTAAAATCGTTCAAATATCCTTGGAAGATGTTCTTCGGCAATACCAATTCCATCATCACTAAGTTCAATTAATACATGCTTGCCATCAGTTTCGTAGCAACTAGCCACAATATTGCCTTCACTTCTACCATATTTTAAAGCATTTTCAACAAGGTTATTAATTACTTGCCTAATTTTTTCTTTATCTGCAAATACGGTTATTGGAGATTCGCATCCTTTTTTGATACTACATTTGGTTTTTTTTGCAACGATATTAATTGAAAGGGTTTCAAATACTTCTTTAATCAAATCTTGAATAATAAAATTTTCTTTATACAAAGGCTGTTCCCCACTTTCTAATCTAGTTATTTCATCAAGATCTTCTACTAGCATTACCATTCTGTGTACATTTTTGGAAGTATTCTCCAAAAATCTTTTACTAAGTGTTGGGTTTTCCATTGCCCCATCCAATAAAGTATCGATATATCCTTGTATAGCGAAAATGGGCGTTTTAAACTCGTGAGCAAGGTTTTGTAAAAATTCTTTTCGGTAAGCTTCATTCGATTTTAATAGTTCAATCTCAGCACTTCTTTGTTCTGCCCATTTTTCAACATCCTCTCTTACTTCATCAATACCTTTCTGAGGTAATATATATTTATAATAAGTCTCTTCCCTTTTGGTTGCTTTTGTTTGATAAATAAATTTATAAATTAATTTTATTTTCCTGTAGATGAAAGATTCTAAAACAAACCTAATTAGTAGATAACTTCCAATAAAAGTGATAATCATTGCAACTACTGCAATTATCCAATCGGGTCTAATTAAATAAATACCTACTGCAATTGGAAAAGAAAGTATAGATGCCGTTAATGCTGATAATTGCTGGGGAGATAGATTTTTTGTCTTAAACATATCAATTCACAAGATACGGTTTTAGGATTACGGTTGTATACGGTTTATAGTGTTTATAAACTTTTTAAAACCGTATAAACTTTAAAACTTCTACACTTCAAACTTATACCCTACACCCTTAACTGTAGTAATACAATCGAGCCCCATTTTTTGCCTAATTTTTCTAATATGTACGTCGATGGTTCTATCACCCACAATTACTTCGTTTCCCCATACCTGCGACAAAATTTCATTTCTAAGAAAAACTCTTCCAGGACGAGATGCAAGAAGGTAAAGCAATTCAAATTCCTTTTTTGCAAGTATCACTTCATTTCCATTAATGGTTACTATAAATTTAACTGGATCAATAGATATTTCACCAATAGTAATAGATTTACCAGTTTCTTTATTTCCTACTCTTCTAAACAGAGCATTTACTCTACTAATGAGTACTTTGGGGCTAATTGGCTTATTTACATAATCATCTGCACCAGATTCTAGTCCCTTTATTTGTGAGCTTTCGTCGCTCATTGCTGTAAGAAAAATGATCAATGTTTCTTCGAATGCTGGTTGTGAGCGTAGAATTTTGCAAACCTCAACTCCAGTTTTTTTTGGCATCATTACATCTAAAATAATCAAATCTGGGTTTATTTGACGCGCTTTTTCAATGGCTTCATTGCCATCTTTTGCAGTATAAACCTTGTAACCCTCTTTTTCAAGATTATAACTAATGATTTCTAGAATATCTGGTTCATCATCAGCTATAAGAACTTGTTTTGATTTGCCTTCCATGTTAACAAAAAGTTTAAACAAAGTTAATTTCAATACTTGGCAATCATACAATTTGTCATTATTATCTAATTGTTAACTACCTGGCTCCAAATTTGCCTATTTGAATACAAATGAGCTTATTTTTGTAATGGATATGATTCGAATCAAACTTTTCTTATTAGGAATTTCTACCTTTTTTATGCTAGTTGCTTCTGCGCAGGAAAGTGTAAACATGCCTGCAATACCTGCAATGAGGCAGTTGCATCATGAATACATCATTCGTTCTTTAGTAAAAATAGATTCTTTGCATTTAAGTCCATCAAAACTTAGTATCACTTTAACGAGCCAATCTAAAAGTATTGTTACTTTAATGAGGGAATCAATAGAAAGAAATGAGCGTTTAGATAACAATGCGAAATACAGATGGTTAAGGGGAGTTAATGATTTGTTATTGGGGTTTATCTCAGCATTTGAATCTAAGGTAATTCTAGCTCAACAATATCCTGTACTCATTAAAATGTATGATAGTTGTTTGCGTTTAGATTGGTCAGAAAATTCAATAGAACCAATTATAAAAGCAGTAGAAATTAATACTGGCAGTTTATTGGTAGAAAATTATGCATTAAAGGAAAATATAGGAATAGCTGCTTCAAGAGATATAATAATTTTAAAGCAATGTCAAAAAAATCCAGAAAGAATTTTATCAATTCTTTCTAAAAATTCAAATAATAGATATGCCGATTCTCTAATAGTAATTGCTGGGCTAAAAAACCCAGAAGAGTTGTACAGTTATGCTGCAGCTCCCAATGCATTAGGCAAAAAAATTCAATCTGTAAATCATCCATTTGTACAATTAGTTGCTCGTTTATCGCTTACAAGAACTGGAAGAATGTATTTCCCTTTTTTAGATAATATTTATAAAAAGGTAACCTCTATAGACTCAATTACACCATATGTTATAAACGATTCTTCAGTCGGGTATTACAAATTATTAGTTAAAACAAGAATACAATATGCCGACAGAATGAAACATGGCGATACGCCAATGGCGGCAAATGTATTAACTGCAAAACTAAAAGCAAAAGCTATAGAAGTTTTTATTAATGAAATCAATTCATTGCATAGTGAAAAAAGCGATATAATTCGATTTAAAAAACTAGAAGGATTATCGCCAATTGAATTATATTATTTAGCTGTTTTAGGAGAAGAGGAAATGTACACTTCTAGTTTTGTTACGGGGGTATATCCAAGAATTTTTTCGAGGATGACTATACCAAGATCAGATTCATTACTCAAATTTGTAAAGTATGATTATTACAAGAAGTTCGTAAAAATTTCTGCTTCATATAATATGCTCGACGATTTCTTAAACCGAATGGATAGTTGGGATGCCCAAAAATTAATCAAAGGATTTGCAAACGAATTGGAAAATACAAATACATTAGAAGATGCTGTAGATGTAGCAGATTCTTATGCCAGTATTTATAACCCAGCTCTCCGAAAATTAATTCTTTCTCAGGTTGATCATGAACTTACTCGGTGTAGAGAAATTGGTTCAAAAAGAGGGGAAACAATTTATAGATTATTAAATACAATTTTCCTTTCATTGGATTCAACTAAAAAAATTGATTTATCAGCAAGCTTGGGGATAATGCCAATTTATGAACTTCCTAATAAAATGCTTAGGGATACTATTACAGGGAAAATTGCCATTCAACAATTTTTTTATGGTGATAAAGATGGCGGGGTGGTTTTTAATTCTTTTTTAAATAAATTCAGAAATCCCAATTGGAAAATCATTAAAAAATCTCAATGGGTTGAAGTAAATTCTGTAAAGGGCATACCTGTAACCATTTATGCAAATCTTCCATTAGATGAAACACTCGAATTGGATGAAAAAGCACAAGATAGTTTAATCGATTATTTATTTGATAATAATATACATCCTACTGTTGCAATCCATAGAGGGCATAGTTATTATTTGAATACTACTATTAAAAAAATGCCTGCTGGTGCTAAATTAGTTTTGGTGGGCAGTTGTGGGGGGTATCAAAAATTGAACGATGTTTTAGCAATTTGCCCAGGCGCCCATATTATTACCTCTAAGCAAATAGGAACAGGTATCATTAATCAAGGCTTAATAGATGTTATTTGTGAAAACCTCAGATTAGGGAAAGACCTTAATTGGCCAACTTTATGGAATAGGTTATCGATCAGATTTAATGGATCAGCAAAAGAAAAATTTGATGATTATGTACCACCATATAAAAACCTAGGAGCCATATTCATCAATGCTTACAACAAAAGCGAATCAGCAGAAAACGACTCAAATTATTGAAGAAAAGGGTTGTTGACTTTTTCAAAACCAATTGTAGTTTTTATTCCGTGCCCAGGAAAAACAACCACTTCATCTGGTAGGGAAAATAGTTTTTCTCGAATACTTTTCAGCAATGTTTCATGGCTGCCCCCCGGTAAGTCAGTTCTTCCAATACCTTCTCTAAACAATACATCTCCGCCAATTACAAATTGTTGGTTAGAACTATAAAAACAAATACTTGCGGGTGAATGACCAGGAGTTAAAATCACTTGAAGGGCATCATTTCCAAGCAGAATAGTATCTCCTTCATTAAGGTAATTAATTGGGCCGTTGTAATTATCAAAAGGGAGCCCCCATTTTTCTCCGGATATTGGAGCTAATTGTAGCATGGCTTCTTCTTTTGGATGAATAAAAAGGGGAGTGTTATAGGTTTCGTATACCCATTTATTGCCAAAAACATGGTCTAAGTGACAATGGGTATTCAATAATTGAACGGGAATAAGCTTTTCATAAGATAGAAAAAGCTGTAGTTGTTCCTTTTCTTCCTTTGAATAACAACCTGGATCTATAATTAAGGCATTTCCTAATTCATTGTACAATACATATGTATTTTCCTGAATTGGACTAAATGTGAAAACCTTAACCTTTATCATAAACCTAATTTTGCCAGCTTTTAACTGTAAATGACTAATTTTAAATGCCAAAGTTCGGATATGCAATTGAATAGAATGAGTAAAGTAGTTTTTTTTCTTTTTTTTCTTTCTCCTTTTTACTTGTTAGCACAGGTAAACACCGTTGAGTTTGGGAGAAACCGTGTACAGCACAAAAAATTTGTGTGGAAATATTATCAGTCCCCAAACTTCAATACTTATGTGGCACAGGGGGGTGTTGAACTAGGGAAATTTGTTACGCAAGTAGCAGAAGAGGAATTGCGTTCAATCGAAAATTTTATTGAATACTCTTTACAGAGAAGAGCAAATATTGTTGTGTATAATGATTACAATGATTTTAAAAGCACCAATATTGGGTTAGGAATTGATATACAAACGCCAGGGGGAACTACAAAATTGGTAAACAATAAACTCATTATCTATTTTGATGGCAATCATGATCATCTAAGAACTCAAGTACGGCAGGGTATTGCAAAAGTGCTTACAGATAATTTATTATTTGGGGATGATATTGGGGAGTTTGCTAGTAATCAAGCATTGCTTGATTTGCCAAAGTGGATGGTTGATGGATATGTAGCATACGCTGGTCAATCTTGGAGTACCGAAAAAGATGATGAATTAAAAAGTGCAATACTGAGTGGCAGGTACAATAATTTTTATCAATTTGCTTTTGAAAAACCTTTGTTAGCTGGTCATGCATTTTGGAATTATATTGGCGAAAAATACAGAAAAGAAAATATTACCTATTTGCTTTATTTATCACGAATTTATAAAAATGTAAATAGCGCTTGTTTAAAAATTTGTAAGAAAAAATTTAAAGATGTACTAGAAGAATTCATGCAATATGAGCAAAACAGATACATCAAAGATATTCGGCAACGAAGGAATCAAATTAAAGGGCAGCTCAGTGTTTCAGAGGAAGTAACAAAAAAAGATTTTTTCCGTTTTCAAGCTAATCCTAATCCAAAAAGTAATACATATGCTTCTCTAGAATTTAAAAAAGGCTTGTATTCAGTTAAGCTGGTTGAAAATTTTTATGATACAAAAGTATTATTGAAATACGGAGTTAAAACCAATTTAGAAGATGTAAATCCAAGTTACCCAATTTTAGCTTGGGATGGCAAAGGCTCTCGACTATTAGTTATTTATTGGGAAATGGGCAAAGTGAAAATGTTTGTGTATGATATTATTGCCAAATACAAACGCTACAAACAAACTATTGAGGGAGTTGACCAAATTTTGGATGCATCCTTTATGTTAGATGCAAACACTTTGGTAATGAGTGCAGTAAAAAATGGGCATACCGATATATTTACTTATAAAATTGAAGAGAATAAATTTACCCAAATTACCAATGATATTTATGATGATCTAAATCCAACATTGGTAAGTTTCCCTAATAGAGTTGGAATTATTTTTGCTTCAAATAGGCCAGGACCGGTTGCTCCAAGTCAAGATACAGTTCTACCAAGTAGGTATCGATTTAATGTATTTTTAGTAGATATATTAAATGATAGCAAGCAGAAACAAATTACCCAACTTACCAATCTTAAATTTGGAAATGCAAAGTATCCAATGCAATACAATACCAATCACTTCACCTATGTATCCGATGAAACGGGCATAGGAAATCGGTGGGCTGGTTTTTTTGGAACACAAAGAAATGGGCTTGATACGTTGTACTATATTGGTGATGAAGTATTGCGAAATCCTGTTCCTAAAGAGTTTGATTCGACTTTATTAGCTTGGCAAAAGCAAGAGCCAGATAGTGTAAGTTATTTTCAAGTATACAAAGATTCTACCTACACTTTCCCTATTACAAATTATCAAAGTAGTTTATTAGAAACCAGGATTGCTGGTAATAACGGCCAGGTAAGTGAGGTTAGGAGAGAGGGTGACTTTAAATTTTTATACAAATTGAAAGTAGATTCAATTGCATTAAATAAACGGAATGTAAATGCAAGACTCACAGAATATGCCCGAAAATCATTAGAAGAGAAAAAGGCTTCAGATGGCAAAGCAATTGTATATAATAATAAGCCTACTAGTGATACAGCGAAAAAAGCAAAAGATTTTTTCCAAAATGAATTTGCTGATGAGAAACCCGATACCAGTAATAAAAATTCATTTAAAATTCCGCTTACTTCTTCAAAGAAAAATGTTTTAACAAGATCAAAATTATTTGATTATGGTTTAAAATTTAGCACCGATTATATATTAAGTGGGTTTTCTAATAATGTACTGATAAACCGTTACCAACCTTACGGCGGAGGTGCTGGTCCGATTCAATTAAACAATGGCAATGATTTTAACTTTACATTTCGTGTAGGTGTAGTAGATCTATTTGAAGATATTAAGTTTGTGGCAGGTATTCGTTTTGGAACAAATCTTTCTGATAAGGATCTAATGCTTTCATTTCAAAATTATAAGAAAAGAATAGATTGGGGAGTTACATACTATAGAAGTAATGTTACCAATTTTTATAATACACAGTTCAACAATATGTTGATTACAAACTTGTACCAATTTAATGCACGCTATGCAATTAATGAAGTAAAAAGTTTTCGTTTAACAATTGGGTTGCGAAAAGATCGTGGTATTTTGAGATCATATGATAATGTAACTGGCTTTCCTAATCCTAATGCTTTGGCATTTAAAGATACAGTTTCAAGTTTTATTTTATCTCGTATAGAATATGTGCATGACAATACACTAAACCCAACTCAAAATATTTGGAATGGACTTCGCTTTAAGGTTTATATGGATGTTAATATGCCAACAATTAAAACTCAATTAAATGAGGCAAAACCTACTATGAATTTTGGTTTTGATGGAAGGTATTATCATAAAATTTATAGAAATTTTATTTGGGCAGGAAGAGCTGCTGCAGATTTCTCGTGGGGTTCTCAAAAATTAATTTATTATTTAGGTGGAGTAGATGGTTGGATTGGACCAAAATTTAATTCAGAAAACAGACCAGCACAGGATCAGAGCTATGCTTTTCAAACCCTAGCTTTAAACATGCGTGGGTATACTCAGAATATTGCCAATGGTAACAATGCATTTGTAATAAATAGTGAGTTCAGACTACCTGTATTTTCTACTTTTTTTGATAAACCTATCAACAGTGCATTTTTTCGAAATTTTCAATTGGTTCAATTTATTGATTTAGGAACTGCTTGGAACGGAAAATACAATGGTATAAAAAGGCCAGGCGAGGTAATTTCCGATCCTAACTCATCTGTAATTGTTCGTATTGATGCAGGCGGACTCGGTCCTTTTGCTGGTGGATATGGTTTTGGAGCAAGGAGTACTTTATTAGGATACTTCTTAAAGTTCGATGCAGCTTGGCCTATGAAAGGATTATTTGTTGGCAAACCATTGTATTATTTTGCTTTGGGTTTTGATTTTTAATAATGGTTCTTCACAAACATATTGCTATTTAATGTATAGGGTTGTTCATTTTTTTTTACTTAACTTATTTTATTTTATTATTGTAATTAATGGTTACGGCCAAACAATAAAACTTTCTGGAATAGTAAGAGATAGGCAGAGCGAAGAACAAATTCCATTTGCATCTGTAAAGTTTAAAAAATCGGGCAGAGGTGAGCTTACCGATTCTGCAGGAAAATTCACTATTCTTTTACGAAATAGTACCGTCAATGATACACTAGAAGTATTTAGTGTTGGGTATAAAACAATTGCTGTTCCAATAATCACTATTAAAGATTCTTCATTTCTTACACTCTCTATTGAAGTATTACCACCATCAAACGAAGCTGTAGTAAAAGTAAAATACAATCGTGCTCTTTGGTTTTGGAAAAAAATAATGAGCAATAAATACAAAACGGATAAAAAATTCTGGGATAACTACTCTTATGAAATTTATAATAAATTAGAACTTGATTTAAACAATATCAATAAAGATAAATTAAGCAAAAATTTTTTAGTGAAGCCACTTAAATTTATTTTTAATTATATTGATTCAAATTCTGAACAAAAACCATTTCTGCCAATTTATATTACCGAAACGCTATCTGATTATTATTTTCAAAAAAATCCTGAAAAAATATATGAGCAAATAAAAGCCACAAAGGCCGACGGAATTGAAAATGAAAGTTATTTGAAAGAATTGGGCGGGACCTTTCAAAATATAAATGTGATGAATAATTTTATTCCAGTTTTTAACAAGGAGTTGATTAGTCCATTTAATGCAAATGCCGAATTTTATTATAAATTTAAATTAGCAGATACTGCCTATTTAAACGGAAAGCGTTTGGTACATTTATTTTTTTCTGGTAAAAGAAAAGGGGAAAGTACATTTGATGGAGATTGTTGGGTAAATGATACTAGTTTTGCTTTACAGAGAATTACGCTTCGTCCATCTGCAGATGTTAATATTAATTTTATTGAAGACTTAACCTTATTGCAAGAGTACCGACAAATTAATGATACAACTTGGTTTTTATACAAAGATAAATTTGTAGCAGATATTGCACCATTGGCCAATGGTAAATTGGGCTTTAAAGGAAGAAAAACAACCACTTACAGCAATATTGTAGTTAATAGTTCTGGTAATACTGCAAAGCTTCAAAGTAACATAAAAAATATTCAGGTTGATTTAATCC
>JAYVRC010000004.1:0-3205 GCA_043776615.1 Sphingobacteriia bacterium | reverse complement strand
TTTAAAACTGTTTCAATTGTTATTTTTTTACCGGTACTTTTTTCAGTAACAACTTCAAATATTTTTAAAATAGTATTGGCTGCTTCAATTGAAGTAGTTTCATCAATACTTATTCCAATGGTACCATCTCCAAAATACCTGAAATTACTTTGGTATTTTTCTGCTACAGTTTTAACTTTTTCAGCATCAATACCAGCAATATGAAGCGTGTCAAAGAAATTGGCATTAGACTGTGTTAGTCCAATTGTTATTAATGATGCTGAAATTGCAGATGCTATTGCATGAATTCTTTCAGCTATATTTTTTAAACCCTCTGGGCCATGATAAACTGCATACATAGCAGCCATGTTTGCCAACAATGCTTGCGCAGTGCAAATATTTGAAGTTGCTTTTTCGCGTTTAATATGTTGCTCTCTTGTTTGTAATGCCATGCGCAATGCGCGGTTGCCTTGGGCATCTATACTAACTCCAATTAATCTTCCTGGCATACCTCTTTTAAAATCATCATTCGTAGCGAAAAATGCAGCATGCGGTCCGCCATAACCCATCGGCACTCCAAAACGTTGAGCAGATCCAATTGCAACATCGGCACCCAATTCGCCCGGGGCGGTTAACATAGTGAGTGCTAATAAATCAGTTGCCATAACTATATAGCCGCCTGCATCATGCACTTTTTTATTAAATGTTTGATAGTCTTCTATTGAACCATTGTTAGCAGGGTATTGCAGTATTGCTCCAAAAAATGTTTCATCAATATTTGCCTTTTGGTAATCTCCATTTACCAATTCTATTCCAATCGGGGCTGCTCTGGTTATGAGAACTTGTTTTGTTTGAGGAAAAATATTTTCATCAACAAAAAACTTCGGCTTAGTAATTTGATCTGTTTTATTAACCTGATGAAATAACATAGCCATCGCTTCAGCAGCAGCTGTTGCTTCATCTAATAAAGAAGCATTGGCCATAGGTAAACCAGTAAGGTCGGTTACCATTGTTTGGAAATTCAATAGACTTTCTAATCTTCCTTGAGAAATTTCTGCCTGATAAGGAGTGTATTGAGTGTACCATCCTGGGTTCTCAAAAATGGTTCTTAGAATTACACTTGGAGTAATTGTTCCATAATATCCTTGACCAATATAGTTATTGTATACTTTATTTTTTGAAGCAACTAACTTAAGTTGTTTCAGGTATTCAAACTCACTTATAGCTAACGGTATCTCTAAATTCGATTTAATTCTTATGCTTTCAGGAATAGTTTTACTGATAAGTGATTCAATATTGGCTTCTTTAATTGTTGCCAACATTCCACTTAGTTCTTGCTGATTTGGCCCGATATGGCGTTGCTGAAATTGGGATGATTGTTGCTCAAATAAGTTCATATATACATCTTATATTTTAAGTGCCGCAAAGGTACGAGGATGTAACAAAATATTATTCATTTTGTTGGCATTGGGGAAAGCTTGTGAAGTGCTATTTAGGCTGTTTTTGTTCTATTTCTCTTAGTTGAGCACTTGTTTGCCTGCTCCCATCATGACTCCATCCTGGTGGTCCGAATAAATACCATAATCTGTTTTTTAATGAAATATTAGGCTGAATGATATCATTATAAATAGACTCCCATTCGTGAAATACAAGTTTCACTGGGTTATTTGTTTGAATATTCTTAGTTAGCCCGTATTGAATAGGTTCATAGTCTTTTGCAGCTATTTCTGGTTGAAATGTGCCAAACAGCTTATCCCAAATAATTAAAAACATACCCATATTTTTATCTAGATAAAGCGGATTTGATCCATGGTGTACGCGATGATGGGAAGGGGTAACAAAAAGGTATTCAAGCCATCCCATTTTATGAATTTGTTCAGTATGTACAAAAATTCCCCAAATTTGAGTTGCAGCGTAAACAAATAAAATATCTACAGGCTTAAAACCTAATAAAGCCAATGGGATAAAATATACAAAACGATACAAGGGCTGAAATACAGAAGACCTGAATCCAACGGTAATATTCATCAACATGCTACTATGGTGAGTAACATGAACTGCCCAAAATAGCCTGATTTCATGATCAAATCTATGAAGCCAATAATAAAGAAAGTCTTCAGCAATAACCAATACAATCCAATAAATAATAACATCATTTATTGTTATTAGTGATTGTATAAAAAAAAACTGCAAAATAACCATATACACAAGTCGAAAAATTAAATCAATGCCTCCATTTAAAATCATTAAGTAAACATTGCTTAATGTATCTTTAAAGGAATATGCTTTGCGATGTTGCAAGTGAGAGAGAATCAATTCTGCACCAATAATAAATAGAAATATAGGTGTAGCAATTAAAATGAGCCATTGTTCTCTTATTGAATCCATAATTTTGCCACTAATCTAGGTTGCAAAACTAAAACATGTGTTGCAATTTTATTTTTTAAATACATTAAATTACACAAGTGGCAGAAGATTTATTAATTAATTGGGAGAAGAAAAGTACGGAGCATCAAAAGTTATACAAGAACTGGCTAAGTAGAGCCGATAAGAAAAAAGTGCTGAAAGTATTGCCCGACTTGCACGAAGCTGCGTTTGAACAAATCGATTGTTTAAAATGCGCCAATTGCTGTAAGAATTATTCGCCCAGATTTAAAATGCCTGATATAAAAAGAATCAGTAAGCACCTGAATATGAAGGAGACTGCATTTATTGAAACCTATCTTTCGATGGATGCAGAGGGCGATTATGTTGTAAAATCTACTCCTTGTCCATTTTTAGGGGAAGATAATTTTTGTTCTATTTACGAAAAAAGACCCTCCGATTGTCATCGATTTCCGTACACAGATGAAGACATATTTCTAAAGCGACCGCTAATTACTTTAAAAAATTCAAGTTTTTGTCCGGCTGTTTATTTTGTATTAGAAAAGGTAATTAAATCGTAGTAAGTTCTTCATATGCCGCTGTAATGCTTCTTTCTGCACTATTTGCTTTCCAGCTTATGCCCGGAATCTCTTTGTTTTTGATGATTTCTTCTTTGGTTTTACCTGATTTAATTTCACTTCCTACAAAAGCCAATAACTTTTGTAAATACTCTTCAAAAGCAATAATATCTTGTTTGTTACCAGTTATTTTTTCAGGATCAGCAGCATGCCCAAAAATGAAAATAGTTTCATTGTCAAATTGGTTTCTTGTTTTTTGTAAAACAGTAATCCAGCTTTTAATT
>JAYVRC010000003.1:0-3217 GCA_043776615.1 Sphingobacteriia bacterium | reverse complement strand
CGTATTTTTTATATTTCGCTTTAACTCTTGGAATAAGGATATTGATGATATCTGCTTTAATTTTAACCAACATCTTTGCTTCTGAATCAAAATCATCGTGTTGAGTAGATACAACAATAGCATCGATCCTAACTGGACGATTGTTATCATCGTATTCTAAAGTAACCTGACTTTTAGCATCTGGTCGTAAATATTTTATGGCTTTGTTCTCTCTTCTAAGAGCGGCAAGTTCAATCAATATTTTGTGCGCCAAATCCAATGCCAATGGCATATAATCATCTGTTTCATTGCTTGCATAACCAAACATCATTCCTTGGTCACCAGCACCTTGTTCTTCTTTTTTCTTCCGATCAACCCCTTGATTAATGTCTGCACTTTGCTCATGTATAGCTGATAAAATTCCACAACTATTTGCTTCAAACATATATTCACTCTTGGTATAACCAATTTTGCGGATTACTCCACGAGCAATTTCTTGTACATCTAAATATGCTTTTGACTTTACTTCACCAGCTAATACAACCTGACCAGTGGTTACCAGTGTTTCGCAAGCAACTTTCGACTGAGGGTCGAATGCTAAAAAGTTATCGATTAATGCATCGGAAATCTGATCGGCTACCTTGTCTGGATGACCTTCAGAAACACTCTCAGAAGTAAATAAATAAGACATTTTTAATGGTTTGATTTTTATAAGATTGCAAATATATTACAAAGAAGATAATTACTATAATTTGGAGTAAACAATTCTTAAACGCATTCTAAATCTGGTATGGCTTCCACCTCCAAGTCTTACTCTTCCATTTCCTACTAAGTTTCCAACAGTTGGATTTAAATAATAAACTTGAGAGAAAAAGTTATTGGGGTATGCCGGGCTATACCTTAGAGAATCATTGGAAGGAGCAGACAACCTCATTATAAACGAAGTATCTTTTCTAGTTACAATTCCTTGCAAATAACGAGTTAATTCGAAGTTATAACTTGCAAGCCTGT
The DNA here is from genome assembly GCA_043776615.1 of Sphingobacteriia bacterium. Lineage (GTDB taxonomy): Bacteria > Bacteroidota > Bacteroidia > Chitinophagales > Chitinophagaceae > Sediminibacterium. Next base: position 2,227 of record JAYVRC010000003.1, on the reverse strand, counting down.
CGTAACCTGGTACTGTTTTATAAAATAAATAACCTCCAAAAGAGATAGTATTAGGGCCGCTTTGCCCTATTTGGTAATCGCTCGGAATATTTCTTTTGATTGATCTTGCAGAATCATAGATACTCAACAACAACAATCGAGGTGGTGCCATGAATTTATCGATGGTCATTAAATTTGCATCATTAGGTACCTGCTCAGTTATTAATTCTGCTTTGTGTATAATTCTATTATTTAATTTATCGAGGTTAGGAATTCTAATTCTAACATAGGTACCTGGTGAAGCTTGTACATAAACCAGCGAATCGGGTTTTGAAGTAGTAGTTAGCCTTCCTGCTACTTCACTACCTGCTCTGCTACGAGTAATATAGTTAGCATCGCCACTTGTGAATGAATTAAATCTAAAATAAACAGCGTTGGTGTCTCTAGTAGTTGCACCAGTTGTACTAGAATTGTAATATAATGCCAGCTTGGTGTTGGTGTCGAGCATATTTATAAAAAGTAATGCATTGGCAGGGTTAGCAGATTCAACTTTTACGGTAAATCCTGCAAAATAAGTTCTAAATAAAGTATCACTGCGATAAGCATTAGTTGAATCATAGGTTTTTAAAAATCTAGTTGCAACATCACTTCTTAATTTTATACGAATTTGATTTTTAGATAACTCATATCGATTAATTACAGAGTCCCCTATTCGTCTTATATCAACTATTGTAGTACTACCTAAACTACCAGCAGAACTAATGGGATAAACGGCCGGAAAATTAGAAGGGTAAACTTTATATGGATCTAAACCAGTTGTTTTACTAATTTCATCAACACTAATTCGTAATGGCTGAGAAGAATCTCCATAGAAAGAATTATAACTCAAAATTAATACGGCAGAATCTGCTCTAATACTGTCTTTGGTTCCAGGAATTGAGTAAGGGAAAAAAAGCGGGAATAACTCAAAATTTAATGATGCGGACGTTCTTCCAAATATGGGATCATTCGAAATTGTTCCTAATGTATGAAGGTCTTGCTTATAAATACGTGTAGTATCGGTTTCTTCAAAACTATCCGTTATTATTTGTACAGTTGTGTCAAATGTGTTAACTCCATCAACTGCAGGAATTAATCCACTTCCTATTTCAGTATTTGTAATTCTGGTACAAGATGCTGCAATAAACAAAAAAGAGACCAACAAGATAGCGATACTTCGCAATGTAGAGGTTGAATGCATGTGCTAAAAATTACTTGCCCGCAAGGTCGTTGTACAATTCTAAATACTCTGTTAAATCAGAATCCCATCCTTTAAAAGGAATCACTTTTTTACCTTTTACTTTTGAAAATTCATCTACCAGCTTCTTTTCGATGATATCTGAACCAAAAGTAATTGCATCTGCATAGTGAGCCCCGCCTCTGAACATAGCGGTGTTGTTTAATTCTTTAAAGGGTTCTAGCTCTTTATCTTTGATATTAGCATTTATAATTGCTTGTTTGAAAAAATTAGGACCAAGTTGCTCATTGAAAGTATTTTGGCCAATGGTGAAAATTACTTTAGTGTTGCCAAAAACAGGCTCTTTTTTATAAGCAGTTTTTATAAAAGCCGGTATTAAACCACTCATCCAGCCACTACAATGAATCAAATCTGGAGGCCATCCAAATTTCTTAACAGTTTCTAGTGCTCCTTTACAAAAAAATATGGTTCTTAAATCGTTATCTGGGAACCATGTTTCATTCTCATCGTGAAAAATTTGCTTACGCTTAAAAAAATCTTCATTTTCTAAAAAGTAAACTTGTAAACGAGCATTTGGCAGAGAAGCAACTTTAATTTGTAATGGATAATCGTCGTTGTCTACAGAAACGTTAATTCCTGATAATCGTACAACTTCATGCAAACGATGTCTACGTTCATTAATAACGCCAAAACGAGGCATAATGCATCTAACTTCAAGGCCACTGTCATTGCTTTTAATTGCCAACTTGTTGATAATCTCCGCAAATTCTGTTAACTCCAAATATGGAGACATTTCTGTGGCAATGAATAAAATCCTTTTCTTTGTTGACATTAACACACTAATTTATACAACCATTACTCAAAATAAGTGTGCGAAGTTATAAAAAATTAGGCGAAGTACAAGAAATAGGTTGTTACAAATTGATTATCAGCAAGTTGTAATTAATTTATTGTAAATTTCTGTATTACTAAGCATTTACAGCTTAAATTTGTTGAACATCAAAAAGGGGC
>JAYVRC010000002.1:0-3227 GCA_043776615.1 Sphingobacteriia bacterium | reverse complement strand
TCAAAAGCTAAGTATGCAGATTCGCATCCGGGCCCTTTATTCCAGTCACGCTCGGTAAGGGTATTTGAATTGTTACGGCTTGCAATAATTACAGAACTATTGTCTTGCTGACCACCATACACTTTATAAGGGAATACATTATCGGTATTAACTCGATAAAACTGTGCAGTAGGCTGGTTCATAATCGATGACCATGTTCGAGTTTGATCATAGCTTATTTCTGCACCACCATCATCAGCCAAAGCTATTTGGCGATTATTTGTAGGGTTGATCCAGAAATCGTGGGTATCTCCATGTTGTACTTTTACAGTTGTAAAATTTTTTCCACCATCAATCGAGCGCATAACTGGGGCATTCAAAACATAGACTAAATTTTCATTTTGAGGATCGGCATATACTTTCATATAATACCATGAACGTGAACAGATGTCTTGATTATTCGAAAACAAAGTCCAAGTTTTACCTGCATCATCAGATCGGTATAATCCTGATTTAGCTTTTTCGGTTTCTACTATAGCAAATATTCGATTAGGATTAGCACGTGAAACAGATACACCTATCTTACCCATTAATATTGGGAGGCCTCCAGATAATTTAGTCCATGTATTTCCTTCATCAACCGATTTCCAAATACTGGAACCAGGTCCACCACTAGAAACTGTCCATGGATATCTACGATGTTCCCAAGAAGCAGCATACAATACTCTAGGATTGGTCATATCCATAGAAAGTGATGCAATACCAGTACTATCATTAATATATAAAGTTCTTTTCCAAGATACTCCTCCGTCAGTAGACTTGTATACACCTCGTTCATTATTGGGGCCGTGTACTGTTCCTTGTGCAGCTACAAAAACTATATCAGCATTTTTTGGATGAATTACAACTTCAGAAATATGTCTTGATTTTTCTAGACCTACATTCTTCCAAGTTTTGCCAGCATCGGTAGATTTATAAACACCGTTTCCATAACTTGTCATCACACCTCTTACGGCGTGTTCTCCAGTTCCTACATAAACTACATTGGGATCAGATTCTGAAACAGCAATATCTCCGATTGAGCCTACTGTAAAAAAACCATCTGATATATTATGCCAATTAATACCGCCATCATCTGTACTCCAAACGCCACCACCTGTATAGCCTGCATAAAATTTATTGTCATTATTAACTACGCCTGAAACTGTATTGGCACGCCCACCTCTAAAGGGGCCAATATTTCGCCATTTAAGATTAGAAAAAACCGAGTCTAAAACAGGCTTTTCAACAATAGAAGTTTCCTTTTTCTTTTGAGAATTGGCAATGATTGATAGGCAGATAAAGACAAGAAGCAAAATTTGTTTCATAGAAATAGTTGAATTGTCAATATACAACAAAATTCAACTACAGGATATTATTGACTAATAAAATGAAAACTAAATAAGCTTTTTATTTATCGCCATCTAATTCGAAACTAATTTTACAATTTACTCGCCAATTATTAATCTTTCCATGTTCATCTACTTGCGCATTAAAATCCTTAATATATACCGAGCGGATATTACGGATAGTTATTGAAGCTTCAGTAACAGCATTTTGAGCTGCATCGTCCCAACTCATTTTAGATTCCGCTAACAACTCGATTACTTTTAAAAGTGCCATATTGATTTTTTTTATGTTTATTAATTAATATCATAAAAGTACTCAAATGAATATGTAGGAATGTTACATAAATGTAGAAAATAGTTATCTGCTTCACACATTAGGGTAATTTGCAAACTCAATTACTATGCGGTAAATATGTTCGTGTTTTTTATCGTAAATGTTGGCCAAAAAAAACTAGCGGTACTTATATCTTTAAGTACTAATGTTGTGTACAGTTATTTTTTTAGTCTTAAAAATCTTACTGCATTATTGTAGAGTATATCCTCTTTGTCTTTTTTTGAAAGAAAGGTCAAACTATTCAGAAAGTGAATTGACTTTTCAATTGCATAAGGCCATATCATTTGGTCAGAACCAAACATTACTCGATCCAGATATCCTGCTTGCTTTATATTTTGGAGGAATTCTTTGATGTATCGTTGGGTATTTGGTTCTACCCAAAGCATCACTGCAATATCTGTATAAACTTGGGGATAATAAGCCATTAATCTTATAGCATGTTCCGGCCAATCTTCTCCACCAGCATGCATCATATAAATTCTAAGCTTAGGATATTTTACCAGAACATCTTCAATTAAATAAGGATCTGCTAACTTGAGTCTTGCTTTTGGTGACCATGAATAGGTTCCACCCGGATCGCCACCACCGGTATGAACAGCTACGGGAATGTCATATTTTTCACAGACACGTAAATAAGGCTGCCAGATAGAATCGCTAAGTGTAGTACCACCATAATAAGGAGCAATTTCACCAAAAACTTCAATTTGTTTGTTCTTAATCATTTGTTCAAATTTGACCGTATCCATTCCATAATCATTTGGAGCAAACATTAAAATTCCCCTAATCACAATATGATTACTATCGTTTACAGCCCAGTTCTCAACACTTTGCGGATTACCACTAACTACAGCCTTCACTATATTAAGCTTTTTAAAAGCAGCGAAAGTTGCTGCCCTATGTACTTCCGCATTTTTAGAACCTTTAATTCCATAATGATCGATTGCTGGTTCACGTTCTCCAAAGTCAGTATCTGTGTAGGAATGAATGTGCATGTCGATAATTTTTGTTTGAGATTGTGCGAACAAAAAATTTGTCAATAATGCAAGTAAAATAAGTAAGGATTTGTTCATGATAGTTTTGGTATTGTATGAATATTGCTTTTAGCTTTTTGAAGCTATTATTTAATCAGATAGCATCATTTAATTACAAATTAAATGGGGTCTAAGATTATTATATGTATTTATGCTTAATTTAACTGCAATAAGTTCATATAGTAAATATAACAACTTCGACAATATTTTATTTCAACCTAGTCAACCAAATACCTTTTCATCTCCTCATGGTATTCCTTTGTTACTAATTGTGCTTTTTCAGCAAAATCTTCTCCACTACTTGCAAAAATGATAGCCCTACTCGCATTCACTAAAAGCCCTCCATCTTTATTTAATCCATACTCACTAACTTCTTTTAAGCTTCCTCCTTGTGCACCAACACCAGGTACTAATAAAAAATGGTCTGGTATAATAGATCGAATATTTTTTAGGTCGGATGCTCTTGTTGCTCCTACTACAAACATTAAATTATTG
>JAYVRC010000001.1:0-3254 GCA_043776615.1 Sphingobacteriia bacterium | reverse complement strand
GTTAAGCTCAACACAGATACTAGAGCTTTAAATGAAGTAGTAGTAACAGGAGTAGGTGTGGCAACTTCTAAAAAGAAACTCGGCGTTTCTGTAGAAGCTGTAAACATAGCCAACCAAGTAAAAGTGCCAACAGGCAGTGTTGGTCAACAATTAGTTGGTCAGATTGCAGGTGCACAAATTTCAAGTACAAACGGTAACCCCGGTCAACCATTGAATATCTTATTACGTGGTATTAACTCTGTACAGGGTGGTACTTCTCCAATGATTTTATTGGATGGTATTCAGGTAGGTGCAACTGATCTTGGTTCAATTGATGTTAATGTAATTGAACGTGTAGAAGTAGTACAAGGTGCTGCTGCAGCGTCTTTGTATGGAGCTCAGGGTGCTAACGGTGTGATACAATTATTTACCAAAAAAGCAAAATCCGGTAAAATTAATGTTGATTTTAGTTCAAGTGCTACTACGAATGAATTATTAAACATTGGCAATGTTCGTAAAGCAGATAAACATGCATTTGTTACTAATGCTAACAATGAAGTTATTTCTAGTGGTGGTGTTCCACTAACACAAGACCCAGCAACATTAAGTTATTCTGCTAACGTTCAATACAACGCCTTGAGTTTAACAAGCTTTGCTGAAAAAGCTTATGATAAGAATTTGCAATTTTATGATCATTATAAAATGTTTTTCCAAAAAGGAGAAGTTTTGAACAATGCAATTACTATTTCTGGAAACAAAGACAAAATGAATTTTTTATTGTCTGCTTCCAATAACCAACAGAAAGGAAACTTCGTTGGGAATGGTGATTATTCTCGATCTAACTTATTAGGCAAATTGCAATTTGAAATTGCAAAAGGTTTAACCCTCACTTCAACAACCCAGTTAATTTACACAAAAAATACTTTGAATGATCAGAGTGGTAGAGGTATTATGTTTGCTTTAAATAATACACGTCCTTTTGCAGATTATAGTAAGAAGGATTTAGATGGTAATTATGGTATTTTTTATGGCGGCGCTGCAGGTGTAAACGGTTCAAATCCAAATGCTACCAATCAGTATAGCAGTACATCAATTCCTTCAGTTGACGTTATACAAAATTTCAATTTAAACTATAAATTCAATCGCTTTGTAGAATTGGATGCTAAATATGGTCTTAATTACCAATACAAGGAAACTACATATCGTTTCGAAAATCAGCAGTTCAATAAAAATTTAGTTGATCAGCAATATTTCTTGAGTAACTATAACCCTAATGCGGCAGGAGATGGAAGCACAACAGGCGAAATTGACAATTTTAATGAAAAAACTACTTTTCAAAACTTTATAGCTACAGCTACTGCACGTTTTGATTTTGAAAAAGATTTTAAAATTAAAGTCCCTATCAAATCAAGTACACAAATTGCATATGACTATCGTAAAAATGTTTATAAGAGTTTTGCTTCTTATGGTTATGATGCACCTGCTTATACTCCATGGAATGCTAGCCAAGCAGGAGTTTATAAAGTAATAAGTGATTATGTTCAACCTTTCATTACTTATGGTTTCTTGGTAAACCAACGTTTTGAGTACGGCGATATTGCAGGATTTTCCATAGGTGTAAGAAGCGATTATTCTTCTGCATTCGGATCTGGACAAACAGCTCAAACTTTCCCACGTGCTGATGGATATTTAAATATGGATCGTTTTAATTTTTGGCAAAATTCTTCTATTTCTAAAGCAATTAATTCGTTCAAACTTAGAGCTGCTTATGGTGAAGCTGGTATCCAACCCGGTGCCTTCCAACGTTTCCCTGTACTAGGAGCAAATAACTTAGGACAAGCAAGTCAATTTACATTCCCTACTTCTAGTCCTAACCCAGCCCTACAAGTGGAAATTTCTAAAGAGCAAGAATATGGAGTTGATTTAGGATTTAATGTCTTAAAAGGCGCTTGGTTAAGAAATGCAAGTTTTTCTGCTACTTATTGGAAGCGTACTACAGACAACGCAATATATCGTGTTGATGCAGCCCCTTCTACAGGGTTAGGTACTGTTGTTAATAACGCATTTGGATTAGGTTCAAACGGTTGGCAAGCAAGTTTAAATTTGGGTATCTTATCTAAGAAAGACTTTACTTGGGATATGACAATTAACTACAGTAAGCAAACATCTGAAATTACTTCAACAAATGGTCAACAAATTGTTGTAAGAACTTCTGCTGGTAGTACAGACTATGTTTTGAAAGCTGGTGAGAAAATTGGACAATTATTTGGTTTCTTATTTATAAATGATTTAAATGCTATTAACCCAGCAACTGGATTAGAAGCTATTCCAGCAGCATTAAAAGGCAATTACACTGTTGGTAGCAATGGTTGGGTAATAGACAAAGCAACTAAACGCCCATACAATATACCTGGTCAGTTCAGCTTTGGTGATCCAAACCCTTTATTCAACATGAGCTTTATTAATAATGTTTCTTACAAGGGATATTTACAATTTAGTATGCAGTGGGATTGGGTTAATGGTTCTCATTTATACAACCAAACCAAATCTTGGATGTACAGAGATGGTATTCATAGTGATTATACACAACCAATTAATATTGATGGTACTACCCAAGCTTACACAGCATTTTATCGTGGTGTTTACCAAGCTGGTGCATTCAATGGCACTAAGAATTACTTTTATGAAGATGCTTCTTTCTGGCGTTTAAGAAATATTTCTTTGGCTTTTGATTTTGCAAAAGCATTTAATATGAAATATTTTACCAAATTACAATTAGTAGTGTCTGGTCGTAACCTAGTTACATTTACCAAATACACAGGTTATGATCCTGAAGTTAGTTCTGGTTCAAGCAACTCATCTTTCGACCGTGCGGTTGACCATAATACAATACCTAACACAAGAGCTTACTCTGTTGGCTTAAACTTTGGATTCTAATTGATAACGTTAAAAATATATAGAATGAATAAGAATAAAATATTAATTGGATTACTAGGTCTTACGCTGGGTGTTAGCTCTTGCAAAAAAGACTTGGATATTTCCAATCCGAACCAACCTACCCCTCAAAGTGCAGCAAGTGAATCTGGCGTACTTTCATTGGGTCAAGGAGGCATTTATTATAATGGCTTTTTTGCACTTAAATATTCAGATGGTGTATATGGACGTTTTTGGTCAGGTGCTACCGGTTTCCATGAAATGATGGGAGATATCATCGGTGTAGAAGCTGCTAATGCTTTTATCAACCAATTAGGCTGTCCTAATGCTGTGATTACTGA